>CADBHR010000069.1 GCA_902794475.1 uncultured Methanobrevibacter sp.
TAATTATGCTTTGTCTCCTAAAACTAATTTAGGGAAAATACATAAACTCTTAAGTTCGTCTAATAATAATTTAAATGCGTATGAAATTTCAACAGGATATGTTTCCACATCTCCACAGATTGGACAGTATTTCTTATTTTTATTTTTGTCGAATACTGCTAACATACCACAGTTTTCACAAACAATTGCTTCATATTTGTCAGATTCGTCAAGAAGTCTTTCTTTTAAGGTCAATGCTGCACCGTGTGCAATAAGACAATCTCTTTCCATTTCTCCGAATCTTAAACCACCTTCACGTGCCCTACCTTCAGTAGGTTGACGTGTAAGCACTTGCACTGGACCTCTTGAACGTGCATAAACCTTATCAGTGGTCATGTGGTGTAATTTTTGATAATATGCAACACCTACAAATATTTCAGCATCCAATCTTTCACCGGTTACACCATTGTATAATGATTCACATCCTGCGGATTCGAAACCATTGTCAATCAATTGCTGTTTGATTTCATCTTCAAGGGTTTGGTTGAATGGAGTTGCATCTACACGTTCGCCTTCAAGACATCCGGCTTTACCTGCAACCATTTCCAATACCTGTCCGATGGACATCCTGGATGGAATCGCGTGAGGGTTAACTATTAAATCAGGCACAACACCAAATTCTGTGAACGGTACATCTTCAGGGGATAATATCAAACCGACAACCCCTTTCTGACCGTGTCTTGATGCGAATTTGTCACCGAATTCAGGTTGTCTGGTGTCCCTTACTCTGATTTTAGCTAATCTTGAACCTTCAACGGTTTCGGATAAGAGTACTGCATCAACAATACCTTTTTCACCGTGCCTTACAGTTACGGAAGTTTCTCTTCTCCTGTCTGCTACGGTACCGAAGTCTTCTTCCAGAAATCTTGGAGGTGAAGTCTTACCGATTAATACATCACCAGATTCCACATATGATTCAGGGTTTACAACACCGTCTTCATCAAGGTTTCTGTAAGCTTCCTCTGATCTGTATCCCTTAATGTTTTTGTCAGGCACTTCAAATCTGTCCACCTGACCACCAGCATATCTTTTCTCTGAAGTGTCATATGCCCTAAAGAAAGATGACCTTGCAAGACCCCTTTCGAGTGAACCTTTGTTTATAACCATTGCGTCCTCCATGTTATATCCTTCGTAAGACATTAACGCAACTACAAAGTTTTGACCGGATGGCCTTAAATCATAATTGGTTGAATCAATGATACGTGTTTTAACAATAGGAGTTTGAGGATGGTGCAATAGGTGTGCCCTGGTATCAGTACGTAATGCATAGTTTGACACATATAATCCTAAAGCCTGTTTTGTCATACCCGCTTCCATGGTGTTCCTTGGAGAGGAGTTGTGGTCTGAAAATGGAATGATTCCTGCACAGATACCTAACATTGTAGCAGGGTCGATTTCCAAGTGAGTATGTTCATCGTTAAGTTCGGCCAAACTCATAGCAATGTATGAATTTTCCTCTTCTTCAGCATCCAGATATTCAACAAGACCCTTATTGATCAAATCGTCCCATTTCAATTTTCCATTTGCAACCTTATTCAAATGTTCTTCTCTTAATAATGGAACTCCATCTTTGACGATGATTAATGGCCTTCTTGCTCTTCCCGGATCATTGAAGATATAAATTTCCTCATTATCTTCATAATAGGTAATGTTCATTTCATAAGAGATTTCACCATTTCTTCTTTTTTCTCTCATTTCCTGAGTGAATTCGGCAGGATTTTCACAGTATCCTAAAAGTTCACCATTAATGTAAATTTTGGTTTTATTGGTGGTGATAATCTCTTTAGTTAAAATGACTTCAAAAATATTGTTATCTGAAACAGTGAATTTTCCATGGAAATCATTATAACCTTCTGCTTTAACAACAACTGAATAATCGCCTTCAGCAACATCTAGAAGGATGCATTTACCGTTGTTATCAGTTACTCCTGTAAATCTTGATTCAGCAATTAAAGATAATGTAGCTGATTCTATAGCTTCATTTTCCCTGTCAACAACAGTAACAATGACATCTGAAACAACAACAGGTTCAATTGGACCTTCATCATCATCTTCAGGCTCGATTTCACCTTCATTTTCTGATTCTTGAGGTTCAACTTCACCGTCTTCAACATCGACAGACTCGATTTCACCTTCATCATCAACAACAGGTTCGTCAGCAGCCTCGATTTCACCGGATTCTACATTACCCTCAAGGATTTCTTCAGGGAAATCTGCAGTATAGGATTCCCAAGATTGTCTAGGTTCATCTTTAGCAAATTCAGCAGAAAAATCAGAATCTTCCCTTTTTTCAGAGGTGTTGAAAAATTCTTCAATTTCAGATTCATATTCTTTTACTTTGGTCAATACAGATTCATCAGCAGTATTTTCTAACAAAATATCCATGTTTTTTCTAACTTGTTCATAAGAAACTACTTCTTCGAATCCGAAATAATAATAAGCTCTTTTTAATTTTGCATTAATTTTTTTAGCCAACATCTCACCTCCCTAAATCAAATCAACATCCATAGTTTTAATAACATCAATAATTTCCTGTTCGTCAGAACCTTCTGAAATATTACACATTAAAGCCAAGTTCTTTACCAAACCACAGTTAGGTCCTTCCGGAGTTTCGTTAGGACAAATCTTACCGAATTGTAGCAATTGCATGTTTAATGTTTTCTGTTAAAACATCACTACGAACAGCCTGCTTTATGGAAAGCTCTTTACCACGAGAAAGACTTCTTTCAAGTTGGTAACTCATGTCTCTTGTTAAGTTAGTGAAAGCAACTCTGAATAAGTCTTCCATTAAGTCACCAGAAACTCTGAGTCTTTTGTTGGTATAGTGGTCCTTGTCGTGAGGTTCTCTTTTTTGTTCAATGACTTCCAATAACATTTCAGTCATTTCAGCTAAGTAGATAGCCTTATCATAACATCTTTCTTCTTCAGTTCCCATATGAGGTAATAAATAACGATTTACAACATCTTTTGCACGTTTTAAACGATAATCTTTAGGCATGTTTTTAGCAACCCTGTTACCAATGTATTTGATGGCTGCTAATTGTAAATAATCTCTTCTTTCTTCGTAAGACATGCCGTCCATTTCTCTTTGATCTAATTTTAATGATTCATCAGACACTTGTAAATCATCCGCAATCATCATTTGGAAATTATTATCGTCTGAAATAGCGGTAATAATTTCTTCATCAGTAGCTAAACCAAGAGCCCTTAATAAGATTACTAATGGAATTTCACCTGGAAGGTAAGGGAAAGAAATTCTTAAAAATACACCATTTTTACGTGGTTTTTTATATTCTAAAGTAATTCTAGCTCTGAAACCACTTTTGATAGAAGTAACGACAGCTTTTGCATGTCTATCTTCCGGTTCATCAAGACGTTCAAGAATAATTTTATTCGGAGCGATTTCTTCCATTGTCACAACAGCCCTTTCGGAACCGTTTACAATAAAGTATCCTCCTAAATCTTGAGGGTCTTCATGCTTTTCAATTAATTCTTCAGGACTAAGTCCATTGAGATGGCAAATGTCAGATTTAAGCATAACAGGCAATTCACCAATATATACTTCCTCCAACTCATTTTCTTCTCCGTCTTCATTTAATGCCATTTCAAGGTACATGTCTGCAGAATAATTTAAGTTTCTAAGTCTTGCTTCGGTAGGATCAATTTCGCTACGAGAACCGTCAGCCTCCTTATTTGATGGTTTTTCAATACGCACTTTACCAGTTTTTAAAGTGTATTTGCCATCATCTAAGGTGATAGGTTCTGTAATATCAATGATATTCTGAATTCTATTATTCACAAAATCATTGTAGGACTTGATATGGTGATCCACCAAATCATATTTGTCAAAAAATGCATCAACTAATTTCCAATTATTCTCTGTCATGGATATCCTCCAACATTACGTACGCAATAAAAATAATTAACTAAATAAAAATAATATTTGATTAGGATAAACCTAACTTAATTCATTTAATCATTATTCTTAATTTACTCCTAACTATCTCCTTTAAGATAATTCCTCTCAAACTAAGTTCAAATTTATTATAATGAATTTCTAAAAAAATTCCTCTCAAACTAAGTTCAAATTTATTATAATGAATTTCTAAAAACAAAAAAATACAGAAATTATACTATATTAAATTTCACAAAACTCTAAAATTATATTTAATCTTCAACAATTCTGTAAGTTACAAAAACACCTGCAGTTTCACTATCTCTAGTAATTCTTAAAACGTTTCCAGGTTCAGCACCAATGGCTTTTACAACAGGATCATTAGATTTTATTTTAGGAAGATCTTTAAAATCATAATCAACGTCACTAAATTCATCAGAAATCTCTTCTTCAGTCATGATTTCATGCTTTGGTACGAGTTTATGGTCTTGAATATCAATTTTCAAATTTTTTTCCTCCAAATAAAAAAGTTAAAATATAAAATTAGAAACAGGCCTGACGGGAATTGAACCCGCGGCCGCCTGGTTAAAAGCCAGGCGCTCTGCCAGACTGAGCTACAGGCCTCCCACATGATAGCCCCTACACCACCAGGGCATATCCCCAAATAGTACACTATCAATTAATATAATTTTTATCATATATAAATGTTACGGAAAAATGACCATTTTTCACAAAAAACATATATGATTTCAAATAATAAATTGAAAATCCCGCCTGCCGGACTTGAACCAGCAACATTTGGATCTACAGTCCAACGCTCTGCCAAATTGAGCTAAGGCGGGAAAAGATGGGTCCGCCCGGATTTGAACCGGAGTCTCAGGCTCCCAAAGCCCAAAGGATCGACCAAGCTACCCTACGGACCCACATACAAATGCATGTAGATGATATACTATTAATTATATTAACTTTACAAGTATATAAACATTACTATTATTTTAATAATATCTTAAAAAAATTATATAACATTATAATATTAAAAGCCCCGGACGGGAATTGAACCCGCGACCACGAGATTACAAGTCTCGCGCTCTACCAGACTGAGCCACCGAGGCAATATAATAAAATTATATAACACTTTACTATAAATCACATCATTTTCATTAAAATTTAAATAATAAAAAATTTATAATTAATAATCATGACAAATACTGAAAAAGATTTACTAGATAGAATAGACTTGAATTTAAAAAGTATTAAAGAAAAAAATGCTTTAACTCACTGCATTACAAATTCCGTTACAATTAATGATTGTGCAAATGCAGTGCTTGCTATTGGAGGCTCCCCCTTTATGGCAGAAGATGCTGAAGAGCTTGAAGAAGTAGTTACAATAGCAGACGTGCTTGTAATCAACATAGGCAAGTTAAGTAAAAATCAAATTGAATCAATGAAAATAAGCGCTAAAACCGCAAACAATACCGACACCCCAATTATTTTAGATCCAGTGGGAGTTGGAGTGACTGAACTTAGAAACAAAACCACCATGGATTTAATAGAAAATTATGACATCACTGCAATAAGAGGAAACATCAGTGAAATAAAATCAATCGCCAAACTTGCAGGAGTTTTGGATGAAAGCAACACTGCAAAAGGAGTTGATGTTAACATTGATGACTTAATTACTGAAGAAAATCTAAAATCAAATGGAGACTTAATCTGTGAACTTGCAAACAAATTAAATACAGTTATCTTAGCTAGCGGTCCTCTAGATATTTTAAGTGATGGCAAAACAACCGTCGTTATTGACAACGGAGATGACATGATGCCATTGATAACAGGAAGCGGATGCATGTTGTCATCAATCGTTGGAAGCTGCATTGGAGGATCCAATCCCTTTGAAGGAAGCCTTGTTGCAATATTGGCAATGAATATTGCTGGTGAAAAGGCAAGGGCAAAAGTGGATGCAAAAGATGAAGGAACAGGTTCATTTAGAGCATACTTAATTGATTATCTCTATAAAACCGATAGTGAAACATTAATTAACGAAGCAAATATCAAGATACTATGAAAAACCTAGATTTATCACTCTACCTTGTCACCGACAAAAGTGATGATGTAGAAAAATTTTTAAAAACAATTGAAGAAGCGATTAAAGGTGGAGTCAGCGTAGTCCAGATTAGAGAAAAGACTGCAGACACACTTGACTTTTATAATCTGGCATTAAAAGTTAAAGGGATTACTGAAAAATATGATGTGCCCTTAATAATTAACGACCGAGTAGATGTTGCTCTTGCAATTGATGCTGATGGAGTTCATGTTGGCCAATCCGATATGCCCTGTGACGTTACAAGAGAATTGGTTGGTCCAAATAAAATTGTAGGCGTTTCAGCAGCCACCATTGAAGAGGCTCGAAAAGCGGAAATTGATGGTGCAGATTATATTGGAACTGGGGCAGTGTTTCCAACTGCAACTAAAGATGACGCTCCAAAAATTACAAAAAAAGATTTAAAAGAAATTGTGGAATCAATTAATATTCCAGTTGTGGCCATTGGAGGAATTACCTTAAGCAATGCACATGAACTGAATGATACTGGAATCGCAGGATTGTCTGTAGTGAGTGCCATCATGAGCTCAGAAAATCCAAAAAAATCATCAGAAGAGCTATTAAAGATATTTAATAGCTAATCTTTACTATTTTTTAAAGCTTCAACTGCAGCTAATTCTTTACCTGCAAGCATGCTAATACATGCTCCGCCACCACTACTCAAATGACTCATATATTCTTCCAAACCAAGACCTGCTGTGGCTGCTGCAATGTGTCCCCCACCGATTAGTGTGAAACCGTCTGAATTAGCCATGGCATTAATCAAGTCTTCAGTACCCATAGCAAATTGAGGGTCTTCGAATACTCCTGCAGGACCGTTGGCAAATATATATTTGGCGTTTCTAATCTCTTTTGCATAAAATGCAATGGTTTTTTCACCTATATCAAAGATGGATTCGTTTGGAATTTCACTGCTGTCGATATCGACCCTGTTTCCATCAATCTGACATGCCACATCAATAGGATATTTTACTTTATCGCCAAAACGTTCAATTAGCTCTTTTGAACGAACAACCATAGCCTCATATCCTTTAGATATGATGAACTGCTTGTTGACCTCCCCGATGTCTGCACCGGATGCCCACAACACAATGTTTCCAACAATACCAGTTGTTAAAACAGAATCCGCAGTTTCATTGCTTAAAACATTTTCCATCACATCAATGGAATCTTCAGGCTTCATTCCACCAAGTAAAAAGACACAAGGATGTTCCACATTGTCAAGCGCATCCTGAATTACAGTCAATTCCTTTTCCATTACCCTTCCAGCAGCGGAAGGAGTGTTTACTGTGAATCCCACCAAGGATGGCTGAGATCTGTGGGCCGCTGCAAAAGCATCATTTACAAAATAGTCAATCAAAGGGGTTAATTGAGTTACGAGATGAGTTTTTGACTGTTCCAAAGGAGATCTTGAAAGAGTTTCTTCAGAATAAAATCTTGCATTTTCAAGCAAAAGAATTTCATGAGGTCTTAAAGCTTTGATAGCCTGTTTTGCAGAATTAGAAAATAATGAATCAATATATTTTACCCTTAAATTTAAAATATCGGACAATGCTTCAGCATGTTGAGCCAAAGTTGAAAAATCCTTTTTGCCGGGACGTGACTGATGGGCAAGAAGGACTACTTTAGCACCCTTATTGGAAAGTTCCTTAACTGTTTGGGCATGAAGTTTCAATCTTGTATCGTCCAAGATAATTCCGGAACTGGGATCAACAGGGGAGTTAATGTCAATTCTAACAAGAACAGTCTTGTCCTCAACATCAAAATCATCAATTGTATTAAATTCCTTAGCCATTTTCTCACTCTATAATTTACTTACCAAATCAAGCAAGGCATCTTTTGGACTTTCAGCTTTGATAATTCCTGATGCAAGCAATACTCCATCAGCACCTAAATCCATAGCAGCCTTCATATCATCACCGGTAGTGATTCCTGCACCACACAATACCTTGACTTTTTTATTGATTGCCTTCACTTCACGAACTGTATCCTCAACAACTTCAGGCTGAGCCTGAGATACAGGAATTCCTGTACCGATAAGTTCAGGAGGCTCAACAGCAACTGCGTCGGGAGCAAGTGTTGCAACAGCCTTTGAAGTTTCAATATTGTTTGTACATACGCATGATTCGATTTCATTGGCTTTGCACAACTTCACCACTTCATCAATGTCCGCCAATTTCATCCTTTGCTCTGAATGGTTAATTAAAGATCCGCTGATTCCCGCATCAATCAATGTATTGATTAGGTTGGAGCCTGTGTGTCCTCCAGGGGATATTGCATCGATGTGTTGAGCAAAAATAGGCAGTGAAGTTTCCTCACTGATTCTATAAATGTCTGCCGCCTGAGGAGCAGCAACCATAGTAATTCCAGATTCACTGGCAGCACTTTCAAGGTCATGTGCAAGTTCTAAAGCCTTTAAACCACTTGATTCCAAATAAGTTTTATAATTCAATATTACGATTGGAGTGTCCATATCTATCCCACAATAACTTTATAGTTTAATATATAATTCACATCATTAAATAAATTTTTGATTGGAAATTCTCCTTTTTGCCAAGTCGATATATTCCTGTTTAATGTCATAGCATATGTATTTTCTATTGTTTTGCATTGCTGCAATTGCAGTTGTTCCGCTGCCGCAAAATGGGTCCAAAACAACATCCCCCTCATAGCTGTATAGATTTATCAGCCTGTGAGGCAGTTCAACAGGAAACGGTGCGGGATGGCCAATTTTTTTAGCGTTCACAGCAGGAAATGTCCAAACGCTTCTTGTCCATTCGATAAAATCATCATGAGTTATGGTGTCCTTTTTGACCTGCTCCCTATTCTTTGAGTAGGAATCCTTTGAGAATACCAATATGTATTCATGATAATCCCTTAAAACCGGATTTGAAGCTGACATCCAACTTCCCCATGCGCATGACCCTCCGCCACTGGCAGACTTGTCCCAAATAATTTCTCCGCGCATCAGAAATCCTAAATCCAACATTATCTCAATAATCATCGCATGTAATGGAATATATGGTTTTCTTCCAATGTTTGCAACATTGATGCATGCCCTGCCACCTGTAACCAGCTTTCTGTAAACCTCACCGAAAACCCTGCTCAGCAAAGCCAGATATTCATCCAATGTCAAATCGTCATCATATTCCTTTCCGACATTATAAGGAGGAGATGTCACCATCAAATGAATGCTGCTGTCAGGTATTTCGTCCATTATTTCGCTGGACTTGCAGTAAAATTTATTCAGACTGCTTTTTGAAATTGGATTTTCAACATACTCTATATTTTTCGGCAACTTAAATTCCTCAAACAGCTTTGAACTGTAAAACTTATTTGAGTTGTGGGACTGCCTCACCACTGAACCGAATGATTTAGTTTGTGTTTTTCTTGACAAGCTAAGACCTCTTTAGGAGATTTAAAAATTTCAATCCCTTCTCTTGATAACTTTTTTCCCTGTTGGCAATTTCAATCAACTGCCCCAACTTTTGCGGACTTTCCATTCCTGAGAAAAAATTTAATTCCTGTTTAAATAATTGGTTCAAAGTAATATTTAATTCATCAACATTATCCATCCTGACAAATCCGTTTTTATGGCTTCTTTTTCTGGTGTTTCCATGATTTAGGGGAAATGGATTCAGTGACCAGAAACCCTGAATGATGCCGGAATTTTTCAGATAATCTGCCTTTTTGCAAAATCCATTGGATAGCGGAGCGTTTCCCAAAACAATCAATGGAATTTTGGATGCCTTGACATTTGAAACCCTAATGTCTATGCATTTTCCAATAGCCTTTAAAATCGAATCAGAACGTGTGAAGCTTGGACGGCCCTGATGGGTCCTGTAGTCTCCAATTTCCTTTACATGACCAGTCTTTTCATCGTATTGCCAGTTCCACACCAGAGACATTTTAACCTCGAATATCAGTTTCACATCATCAGGCATCAATACCTTTTTATTTGCATTTGAAATGACAATATCGGCAGGAGACCTGTGAGTTATTCCGATTGACGGGATTTGTGCCTGCTGGATTACAAAAAGCTCCTCATCCTGCAGAATGTGATTGAGCAAATCGCAAACCCATTTTTCAGTGAAGTTCCCTATCAATGAATTTCTTGCCTGCAATGTCGATTTTGTTCCGGAATACCCCTTAGGCCAATATGACACATAGCGCCCGTCATCGGTTCTGTAAAACAGCTGCTCATATGTCGCAAAATTTTTTGATTTATCGAAAAATAATTTTTCTTGATTTTTATTCCATAATCTCATGATAATTAATATTAAACTTAAACATATAAATAGATTTAACGATATAAAGTAAATTTTGTTCAATTAAAGCAATATTGCTTTTGACTTGTAAAAATGTATATACTACAAAGGCCAAAAATAGATTTGATTTTATGTCATTTACTAAAAGCCAAATCGAAAAATTAGAAAAAAGCGGATACAGGTTTGTTGGACAGCATGGCCATGCAGCAGTCAAGACATGCCATTGGACCAGACAAAGCATTTCCGATAAGGGAGTATGCTATAAGGAAAAATTCTATGGAATCCAATCCCACAGATGCCTGCAGATGTCTCCTGCAGTTCCAAATTGCCAACAGGAATGCGAATTCTGCTGGAGAGATTTAACATATACCCAAACCACTTGGGAAGACGAGGAATATGACGACCCGAAAGTGATTGTTGATGAAGCAATCAAAGCTCAAAACAACTTATTGTGCGGTTTTTATGGAAATGACAAGGCAAACAAGAAAAAATTGGAAGAAATGAAAAATCCGAACAACGCTGCAATATCCCTTGCAGGAGAGCCTACACTCTACCCTAAAATCGATGAACTGATTGGGGAATTCAACAGACGTGACTTTACAACTTTTGTTGTGAGCAACGGCCAATGCGTTGAAAGGTTAAGAAACCTTGAAAACGACCCTTATCAGTTATACCTTTCCTTGGATGCACCTTCGCAGAAAATATTCAATGAGGTGTGCAGACCTAGAATAAATGATGCCTGGAATAATTTAAACGAATCTCTTGAAACTTTATCCAGTTTTGACTCACGTACATGCATAAGAAACACCTGCGTTCGAGGGAAAAATATGGAAGACCCTGAAGGTTATGCAAAATTAATAAAAAAAGCTGACCCTGACTATGTGGAAGTCAAAGCATATATGTATGTCGGATCATCACGTGAAAGATTGACTATGGATAACATGCCCCTTTTTGATGAAGTTAAAAGTTTCGCTTCAAAAATCGCTGAGGCCTGCGGTAAAGAAATAGTAAATGAATCCGAAGTTAGTCGAGTAGTACTGCTCGAATAAACTTCCAGATGCATCTAACCCTTTTTTTAGTGTTATTTGAGTTTGAACTATAGCAAAATTATTTGCCTTCAGCTTTTAGCTCATCACAAATTTGAACTGCTTTTTTAGCTGCCTTTTCCATTGATGTTTCATACGGAATTCCGGCTTCCTCTAAAAGTCTTTGACCTTCCTCTTCATTGGTTCCGGTCAATCTGATGACAATAGGAACCTTACGGTCAACATTTTCCAAAGCATTGATAACACCGCGCGCAACATCATCGGCCTTGGTAATACCCCCAAGAACGTTTAGGAATACCACTTTAACCGGGTCATAGTTTAAAACAATGCTTAAAGCCTGATTGATGACTTGTTCTGAAGCTCCACCACCAATATCCAGGAATGTTGCCGGTTCTCCGCCATTGAGCTTGATCATGTCCATAGCGGTCAGTGTTAAACCTGCACCATTACCGATTACAGCAATGTCACCATCCAATTGGACAAAATCAACGGCTTTTTTCTTGTAGTTCATTCTTTCAACAAGGTCCTGATGTCTGTACAATGAATCATTTTCAACGACCAGTTTGGCATCAGCTGCAATAAGACCGTCAGGAGTCAGAACCAACGGGTTGATTTCTGCAGTGTCTGCATCATATTTTTCAAAAACATTGTATAATTTCCAGATGATGCTTCCTACAGGAGAAATCAATTCAGATGGAACTCCCATCTTACGAGCGATTTCACGTGCTTCATATGGCAAGAAGTCAAGCAAAGGATTTGGATAATACTTAATGATTTTTTCAGGGTTTGTTTTAGCCAAGTTTTCAATTTCAACCCCACCTTCCTTACTTGCAAGGATTACCGGCCTTCTTGCACCTCTATCAACAGAAACTGTGACAAAGAATTCATTTAAGATTTCAGCCTTTTCTTCAATTAATAAATGATTTACCTTTTCGCCTTTAATTTCCATTCCTAAAATTTCACTGGCAACATTTAGGGCTTCACCAGGGTTATCTGCAAATTTTACACCTCCGGCTTTACCTCTGCCTCCGGTTAAAACCTGAGCCTTAACAACTACAGGAACTCCCATTTCAGAAGATATGGCCATAGCTTCTTCAGGATAGTTTGCAACATGACCTTCCAGAATTGGAATTCCTTCCTTACTAAAAATTTGTTTTGCTACACTTTCAAAAAATCTCATTATAACACCTATTCAGCTAAAGCATAACCCGCTTCAAAAGCAGCAATATTCTTTTCTTCAGTTCCTTTAGGAACACTGGCTTCAATTGCCTTGACAGCTGCCTCTTTGGATATTACTTTAGTAATTTTTGTAATAGCTCCAACCATAACGATATTGGCTACAATCTTAAGTCCGATTTCATCGGTAGCTGTCTTTGTAGCGGGAGCCTCATAAACCTCAATATTATGTTCATCAATAAAATCTCTTACATCTTCAACATCAGTAGTTCCAGGATCAACAATCAAAGTTCCATTGTCCTTTAAATCAACAATATATTTGATTAAAGCCTCATTTGACATGGCCACCAAAATATCAGGATTTTGAACTTTCGGATAGTCTACCTCAGTGTCACTAATGACAACTTCACATTTGGAAGCCCCTCCACGAGCTTCAGGACCATAAGATTGGGTTTGAACAGCTTCTTTTTCATCAAAAAGACTTGCAGACTTACCTAAGATAATACCTGCAAGAATAATTCCTTGACCTCCAAATCCACAAATTCTAATTTCAGTTCTCATATTATCCACCTATAATTCTGTTGAATATGCAGAGTTGATAAGAGTTTTCTTACCAGATTTTTTCTGTCTGCAGCAGATTTGAACACAGTATTTGCTTTCATCACTGCAGCCATTGCAGTAGGAGTTTTAAGCTTGTTTTTACGACCAAAGTATGTTGGACATTGTGTTGCAACTTCGATGAATGAAAATCCTTTGTTTTTCAATCCTGCCTTAATTGACAAGACAAGATTTTCCATCTGGACTGTTGTCCATCTTGCGGAATAGCTTGCACCTGCAGCCGCAACGAGTTCAGCCAATTTGAATGGAGCATCCAAATTACCGTAAGGAGCTGTTGTTCCGAAACTGCCTTTCGGGGAAGTAGGACTGATTTGACCACCAGTCATACCGTAAATGTTATTATTGATACAGATTACAGTCAGATTAATGTTTCTTCTGGCTGCATGAATTAAATGATTACCTCCGATGGAAGCGGCATCACCATCTCCGGTAAATACTACAACATCCAAATCTTTGTTTGCAGTCTTCAAACCGGTTGCAAAACTCAATGCTCTTCCGTGAGTGGTGTGAAGTGAATCGCATTTGATATATCCAGGAATTCTTGAAGAACATCCAATTCCGGAAACCATTGCGATATTATCGAAATCCATATCTGCCTTTTCCATAGCTGCCAAAAATGCATTGATGATTGCACCATTTCCACATCCTGGGCAGAAAATGTGAGGCAGTCTGTCTTCTCTTAAATATGGGAGAAATCTATTCTTATTTTCTGACATTTTAGTTTCCTCCTATCTTATTAATTTCATCTAAAATTTCATCAGGAGTAGGCAATAATCCTCCAATCACTCCCATCAAATGAACATCAGCGTCCTTAAGGACACGGTCAACTTCATGATACATCTGACCCAAATTCATTTCCACAACTAGTACGTCACTTGCGTTTTTAGTAATCTCTTTCAATTGTTCATCAGGGAATGGCCATGGAGTATCCAATTTGACATAACCTACCTTTTGATTATTTGCTCTTGCCCTGTTTACCGCTTCAACGGCAGACCTGACAGGCGCACCATATGAAACGATGATGATGTCTGCATCTTCACAGCTTTCAGATTTTACAGAGCAAATCTTATCCTTATTATTTAAAACCTTATCACAGATTCTTTTAACTAGATTATGGTGAGTTTCAGGAGTGTTAGTGTCCGGATAACCCCTTTCATCGTGAGTAAGGCCAGTTACATGAATATCAAATCCATCACCGAATGCAGGCATAGGAGTTGTTCCATTCTCAATGTTTTCAAACGGCAAATAATCATCGCTTTTCTCAGGCCTTTTTCTTGCAACTATTTCAATATCCTCATCAACAACTATCTTTTCCCTCATGTGTCCAATGACCTCATCTGCCATGACAAACACAGGGCATCTGTACTCTTCAGCCAGATTGAATGCCTTGATTGTGAAATCAAAAAATTCCTGAACGCTTGATGGAGACAATGCAATCGGTTCGTAGTCTCCGTGGGATCCCCAGCGGGCCTGCATCATGTCTGATTGTGAAGCCATGGTCGGTTGAGCTGTTGAAGGAGAACCTCTTTGAACATCAACAATGACGATTGGAGTCTCTGTCATGAATGCATATCCGATATTTTCCTGCATCAATGAAATGCCCGGACCTGAAGTAGCGGTCATTGATTTGGTTCCACCCCAAGAACCTCCAATAATGGCACCGGCGGACCCGATTTCATCTTCCATTTGAACGAATGAACCTCCAACTTTTGGCAATTCTCTTGCTAAAGTTTCTGCAACTTCTGTAGATGGAGTAATAGGATAACCTGCAAAGAATCTGCAACCTGCAGCTATTGCTCCTTTAGCACATGCTTCATTTCCTTGAATAAAAAATTCTTCAGCCATATTATACACCTACTTTCCCTGCCTTGTGAATAATGGATTGAAATTAACATCTTCGTTCATCCACCAGTTTTCCGGCAAATCAACTGTAATTGCCTGGTCTGGACATGCAACTTCACAGGTACCGCATTTGGTACATCTTTCTTCGAATTTTACAAAGGGCAACTGGACTCCTTTTTTATTTACATCCGGAGATATTGCATATACATTCTTATAACACATGAATAAGCAAAGATGACATCCTTTACACAAATTTTCATCAATAATAATCAATTTAAAATCTCCTATCATATTTATGATAAATAAATATAGAATGTATTATATTTTAAATATCTTATGTGAAATCCGGAAAAATTTAAAAATTTATTAGAAATTAAAAATAAAATAATTATTATGACAAAGCTTACCACCCCAATTACCGATGAGAATATTGCCAAACTCAAGGTTGGCGAACAGATCAGCATTTCCGGAACCATATACACCGGCCGAGATGCTGCACTTCCCCAACTTGTGGAATTGATTGAAAAGGATGATGTTCCCTTCGATTTGGAAGGATCTGTGATAATGCACACCGCATTCAGTGATGCAGGAATTGCTCCGACAACAAGCAGCAAGGTAGAAATAGAATCAACAATCGGACCATTAAGTGCAGCCGGAGTCAAAATTCATATAGGCAAGGGAATGCTGAGCGATGAGACTGTTGACCTGCTAAATAGAAACAATTCCATTTTCGTAATAACGCCGCCTGTAGCAGCACTGCTTACAAACAATGTTTTGGAAAAAAAGTGTGTCTTGTTTGAAAATGAGGGCATGGAAGCCATGTATGAATTAAAAGTTGAAAATATTCCTGGAATCGTGGCGATCCAGGATAAAAAAAGAATTTAAGAGAAGACTTATTCTTCGTCTTCTTCATCTTCAGCTTCTTCTTTTTTCTCGAAAGCATCTACGAAATTAACTTTGGTAATTTCTTCGATGTTGTCCCATATGTCTTTTGCAATTCTGAATCTTGCAAAGGTAATGTCCATATAGGATTGTTGGTCGAATTTGGACATTTCATCCAATTGGATGTTTGCAACACCATCTTCAATGTTAATTTCGGTTTTGTCGATGTCAACGTTAGGGTTGGAGTAGTGTAACTCAATCATACTTTTGATTTTTTCTTCTTCATCTTCAATGATTTCGGTTACTTCAACATCATAAACTAAGTCTCTTCCTGCTAATTCGTGGTTGAAGTCAACTCTTACTCTTCCTCCGTTGACGGTTAGAATTTTACCGGTTGCACCTTCGGATTGGATTTTCATACCTGGGAAAGGAGTCATGTTTTGTTTTTTGAACTCTCTCATAGGGACTAATTGAATTAATGAAGGGTCTCTAGGACCGAAAGCATTTTCGGAATCCACTTCAATAGTTTTTTTATCACCTTCTTCTAATCCGATGATTGCTTCTTCGATAGCAGGCAATAAGTGGTTTCCTCCTACAACAATAGGAATTGCTTTGTAGGTTTTGTTTTCTTCGAAAATTCCTGCTTCTTGTGCAACTTCATCATAAGTAGTGTCAAATACGTCTTCAGTTTCTTTTATTTTACCAGTAAAGTTTACTCTTACAAAATCTCCGTTATCTATAGCCATAAAAATTACGCTCCTTAATAATTTTGATTGAATAATTTGTTAATAAATATAACATTAGTATTAGTGGAAATATCAACAACTTTCTCTTCACACTAATTATACAATAAATAATTATGTACTTTTTACTTTATAAATTATACTGTTGGAAGTGT
>CADBHR010000070.1 GCA_902794475.1 uncultured Methanobrevibacter sp.
TTTTTAGATGTCATTGATGCCACTTTATCTTTAAATACCCTATTTTTTAAATATTTGATTAGAAAATTTTAATTGGTGCGATAATATGAATGATAATGAGACTGTTATGACTAAATTCTTGGCGATACTGTTTGCTGTATGTTCCGGTCTTGCAATAGGTAATCTGTACTGGGCGCAGCCGTTGCTTGTCCAGATAATGAATGGCTTTGGTCTTCCCGCAGCAAATGGCGGACTGCTGGTTACTGCAACCCAAATAGGCTATGCGATGGGTATTTTCTTTATTTTGCCTTTGGGCGATTTTGTTCGTAGAAAACGTATGATAGCCCTTGTAATGGTGCTGTCCGTATTGGCTTTGGTTTCCTGTGCCATATCACCTTCATTTATCATATTGTCACTGTCACTCTTCAGTATGGGGATTGTAACAATTTCCGGTCAAATCATATTGCCCCTTGCAGGGGATTTGAGCCGTGAAGATGAACGTGGCCACATCGTTGGAATTGTATCATCTGGAATAACAACAGGTATCCTTTTTTCAAGGTTTGCAAGCGGCATCATTGCGGGATTTTGGGGATGGAGATCTGTTTATGTTATCGCAGCCGCTTTGAATCTGGTCATGGTTTTGGTCATGATTTATGTATTGCCGGATATTCCTGCAAAAAACAAGTTCAAATCATATGGGAAACTTTTGGCAAGTGTTTTCACCACCTTTAAAAATCATAAATCATTGCCAAACATATTGCTGCATTCAGGACTTATATTCGGTTTGATCTTCAACATCTTCTGGACTTCATTAACATTTCTTTTGTCTGCAGAGCCATTTAATTATAACACATTTCAAATAGGGCTTGTAAGTCTGGCAGGTCTTGCAGCGGCAGTATTTGGTGTGGAAATTGGAAAATTTCAGGATAAAGGTTTGAGCATACCTGCACTTGGAGCATTCATTGTGGTTTGCCTTGTTAGTATGGTGTGCGGCTTTGCATTCAGTGATTCAATAGTTGCCATTGTGATTGTTGCAGCGGTACTTTCAGTTGCAGTTCAGGGAGTAAGCGTCTTGACCCAGACAAGATTGTTTAACTTATCTCAGGGTGAGCGCAGCAGACTGAATACGGTTTTTGTTGTGAATAACTTTATATTTGGGGCTGTCGGAAGTGCTCTTGCATCTCTTTTATGGTCATTGGGGGGATGGTCATATGTAATGATGGCAGCTAGTGCGGTTTCTGTTGCGGCATTGATTGTCTGGTTGTTTTCAAGAAGTAAATTTAAATATGCTGATGAATCCTAGGATAATTAGTTATTTTTGCTTCCAATATCTAATTTTTTAAATTTCGTTTCTATTAATTATATATTTGAGTTTTAGTGGGCAAATCGATAAGTATGCGAACTATATCATACATTTTATATGAATTAATTCGTATTTTTTTTAAATAATTCTGATTAGGTATTGTTAAATTTTTTGTTGATTCTAATCAACAATTTTGCGCATTTTTGAAGATGGAGAATAAGATAAAAATTCAACTGTTCCGGAAATCCGAACAGTTCAAAGTGAAGAATATGTTAATGTTTATTCAAATCGAACTATTTTAATATCATGTTGAGTTTCAACCTTACGATATTTTCGTAAGGTTGACCTGATTCCTCTGATAGTTTTCTTTTTAAGTCACTCCAATATCTATTAGGCTTTTTACTTTCTGTCAGTACTGCAATGACATCTATTACTGAATAATAGTAATCCTCGATTTCAGAATCCCATTTAGTTCTGATTTTATATTATTTAATGGAACATGATTAAATAATATTTTTAGACATTCAATTATCCTTCAACTCTTTCTAATAATAATTTCCAATCTTCCTTATTAAATCCTACAAGAAAGTCATGTAATTCTACAACGGATTCTATACGGTTCACTTCATCAACAAAGCATTCTACTGTAAATTGTTTTTCAGTCATTCTATCACCTCAAATTCTTTAATATAATAACTATGCACTTTTTCTTTCTCTCTATTATTCTATTCTTCTACTTTCTTGTAAGCAGTTCTCTTATTAACATATCCAGTTCTTAATCTTGGTTCAACACCATTATACAATTCATAAATTAAATAAACAATCAATTAATGTCACTCATCTTATTATATGCTTTGATAAGTAGGATACAATATATTGCAAGAACAAGATTCAGTACAAAACTTGAACCTAAAAACAGACCATATAAAAAATCAGGCATCGATTATCACTCCCATATCCTCCAAGTCTTTTTTCATTTTCACTACAAATGCACCAAGACCAACAAGTTTCAGTTTCAAATTTTGAACCTCGCTTTCTAATTCAACAATGAGTTTGTACTCATCAAGGTTCTCATCTGCCAATTTATCCAACTGATTGAGAGTATCGCAGAGTTCACTCCAAGAGAGCCTATCTTCACAATTACCTTTATTTGTACTTTTCCAATTGTCGATTATGCCATTGCACTCTATGAAAAATCTTTTATTAGTCATTAAATTTCTCCATTACTTTTATTTAATTATATTAATGAATAATTAATTATTATTATATTAATTTAGGATTAAATATAGTTTTTGTTTGAAATAAAAGCAATTTTACGAAGTTAGAACAATTTTACGAAGTGGGAGCAATATTCATATTAAACAATGAATTATGTTGAGTATTTGATGATTTAATTTTAATATCTTCATTTGTTTCAAAAGGGTTATCAATAACTACAAAACAAATTTTTCATCAGAGTTTCAGCGCTGAAAAAGAGTAAGTATCGGAACTTTTTTATAAGTTTTATACGAAATGTTCGTATTTTTTTCTAATTTTAACTTAATTCTATTTGCGCAATGATGTTAGTTAAACACACTCTTTAAAATTCAATGCTTTCCATGACATTTGGAATTAATGTTTTAGAGTTTGGAACCAATTTTTCAAATTCCTCAGGGTTCTGTGCCAATTGAAGGAAATGTATTGTAGTGCATTGGAATAACAAATTTGGGTTTAATCCAGCTAGCTGCAATTGATGCTTCTTTGATGTCCATTGTAAAAATGTTTCCAATAGGTAATATTGCAATATCCGGTTTGTAAATTTCTCCAATTACAAATTTCATATCAGAGAAAAGTCCAGTATCTCCAGCATGAAAAACTTTCAAATTGTTGTCGAAAGTCAATAAAAAGCTTCCAGGATTCCCTGCATATTTTGTATCAGTTTCAAAGTCAAATGTTGAGCTGTGTCTGGCTTCAAGCATTCTGATTTCAACATCCTCAAATTTAACGGATGCACCATAGTTAATTCCAATGGCATTTACTCCTTTTCTTTGAAGATATATGGAAATTTCATAATTTGTTATAACAATCAAATTTGTATTGTTTCTTGATATTTCAATGACATCTCCGAAGTGGTCTGCATGGCCGTGGGTGATGCAGATAATGTCAGGATGCAAATCGCTAATTTTTAGAGGGCATACAGGATTTGCCTGAATGAATGGGTCGATTAAAATATTTAATCCTCTATTTGAGGTTAATTCAAATGCCGAATGACCTAACCATTTAAGTTTCATATTTTACAGACCCCATCAGCACAACTGTCTGCGTCCTTATCATCATCAACTTCATTTTCTGCAACAATTTGTGACAGGACACTTTTAAAGTCATCATATGATAATGCGCCTGGAATTGAGTATTTATTGTCAAATAAATAAAATGGAACACCGTGTATTCCTCCGGATAATGCAATATCCTCGTCTTCTTCAACCTGACTGTTGTATAAATTACTGTTCAGCACGTCATTTATTTGATTTTCATCCAAACCTGCATCTAAAGCGATTTTAAGTAGCACTTCCTTATCTGCCAGCTTAAGGTTTTCAACAAAATAAGCATCAAATAGTAATCTGGCCAGTTTTTCCACATTTTCAGGATATTTGTCCTGTGCCAGTTTCATCAGTCTGTGGGCATCACGGGTGTTAGTGTAAAGTGTTGATTCATATTTAAAATCAATGCCCTCATCACGGCCAAGCCCTGAAATTTGTGCAACCTGCTTTCTAGCGTCTTCAATTGATAGGCCATATTTGATGGCAAACCTTTCAACAGTAGTGGATTTGACATCCTTTGGTGCGTTTTGATCAAGCTCAAAAGCACGGATATCAAATTCAACATCCAAATTTAAATCATTGATTGCTCTTTTTAATCTGCTATTGCCAATGTAACAGTATGGACAGGCAAAGTCGCTCCAGTATGTAATTTTCATAATATTCCTCAAAGAAATATTTAAAAGATTTAATTAATAAATAAGTAAGTAACTGTATAATTACTTGGTAGATAATATGATTAGCAATGATATTTGCCCGATTGGAAATACTTTAGATTTGTTTAACAGGAAATGGATTTTTTGTATCATGTCAAATATATTCAGGGGAATGACACATTTCAACGAGTTTAAGGATGCAAATCCCACAATCAGTAATCATGTGTTGGCACAGACTCTGAAGTATATGGAAGAACAGGAACTAATCACCAAGACAGTTGTTGATGAGCACCATAATAAGACAGAATATGCTTTAACTCCTAAAGGCCTTAGGGCTAATAGGATACTATATGAAATCACTGAGTATTATTTTGATGAATTGAATTATTCCAATTCTGATGATGTGGAAATTGAAGAACTTTTGGGTGAATACCGCAAAATTTACAATATCAGGTAAGTTTATAATTACTTATTTCTTTTTATACTATTTTTTACTAATTACTTTTTATGAAATCCATATTTGATAAATGTAAATTCGGTGACTTAATACTTAACAGCAGAATCATCAGAACAGGTTTATGGGAATCCCAACAAGATGATTTAAACGCAATTTATGATAGATATGAAAAAATAGCCTCAAGCGGGGTTGGTCTAATTACTTCTGAGCTGTATTCAATATATCCTAATGATAAGTTTAGTGAACATTCCTTTAAAATGAGCAATCGGAATTTCATGACTGTGGCAAGAAAATTGGCTGAAATTTGCCATAGTTATGGGGTTGCAATTTTAGGGCAAGTTGAATTCATCAAATTCAACCGTGGAATTGACTTGGATATTTCAGTCAATGATTTAACTGTTGAAGATATTCGTAAAATACAGGCGGATATTATTTCTGCAGCTCAACAGTTGCAATTTGCAGGATTTGACGGGATTCAATTGTCAATAGGTAATAATTTTTACCTATCTAAATTCATCAATCCATATTATAATCAAAGGGAAGATAATTATGGTGGAAATTTATTTAATAGGTCACGTTTGGTTTTGGAATTGGTTAAAGTAATGAAAGATAACTTGGATTTACATATTTCCTGCAAAATCAACACGTTTGATGAGAGGAAAAATGGATTTAATTCAACTGAAAGTTTTAAAGCTTGTAAATTACTTGAAAAAGTTGGAGTTGACAGTCTTCAGTTAACACGACCTCTTTCACCTTTGTATTTCACCAACAAAGTATCTGGAGAAGATGAACTAATAGATTATACTTCTAAACTAATAGATTCTGTTGACATTCCTGTCATTGTTGGTGGGGGATTTAATGATATGATTCATATGAATGAATTGCTGAACAGTACTAATATTGAATTCATGTCAATGTACAGGCCTTTTGTTGCGAAGGAAGATTTTTTAAATAATTGGAAAATCAATGGTGAAGGTAAATCCAAATGTTTGAAATGCAATAATTGTTATAGGACAAAGACCAGCACATGTTACCATTATTAGGGTAATTTAAGGAAGCAAAAGTTGAGATTAATTATTGAATCAGTTAATTTTAGGTAATTTGTGAATTACTTTCTCCTTTTTATATTCCTTTTATCTAATATGTAACTATGAAAAGTATATTTGACAACACTAAATTCGGCAGTCTTGAGGTTTCCAGTCGTATAATAAGAAATGGGTTGTGGGAATCCCAAAACGATTCCAGTAAAAATCTGTCTCAGGATGTATTTGACAGATATGAAAAATTATCAAAAAATAATGTTGGCGTAATAGTCTCCGAGTTGATTTCATTATATAGTCATGACAGATTCAGTGATTTTACTGATTATATTAATGCTCCTTCATTCATACGGGACTTTAAAGAGGTTACCAGCATAGCCCATGAAAATAATACTCCAATTCTTGCCCAAATAGGCTTTGTCAACTGTAATGTAAATGGGAAACAGATGATGGAAGTCAATGATTTGACTTTGGAGGATATAAGGACAATTCAGGCGGATTATATTGTTGCAGCAAAAAAGATAATGTTTGCAGGATTTGATGGAATAGAATTATGCATAGGCAATAATTTTTATTTATCACGTGTCATGAATCCTTTTGAAAATACACGCAGTGACAATTATGGTGGAAATACTTACAATCGTGTGAGAATGGTTTTGGAGATAATTAAATTGATTAAAAAAACAACAGGATTGCATGTTCACTGTAAGGTTAATTTGTATCAGGATGAAGAGGATTCTCTGGAAATTTGCAAAATTCTTGCTGAAAACGGTGCAGATAGCTTACAGATTACTAAATTCTTATCTCCACAATACTTTAGAAAAGGTCAATCAAATCAAGACATGTTAGTGAGCTTTGCGGATAAAGTTGCAAAGAATGTTTCCATCCCCGTTGTTTTAGGTGGGGGAAGGTCAGATATGGATAAAATCATCGAATTGTTAAATAATACTGATATTGACTTTATTTCAATGCAAAGACCCTTTGTAAAAGATCCTACTTTTTTAACTCAATGGAAAATTGATGGATATGGCAAATCTGAATGTAAAACTTGTAACAACTGCTATTGGAAAAAACAGAGTGTTTGTTTGATAGAATATAGTGATTAATCATCATTTTTTTTTTAAAGATATCTGCAATTAAAATAGTTTCATGAAATTTGGTCTAATGAGAGTATTATCGCATCTAAAAATTATTATGTTGCAAAATGAGAGTGTCGAAACTTTTTTATAAGTTTCATACGAATTGTTCGTAGTTTTTTCAAAATAATTTGTCTAATTAATTAAATTTTGTTGGTAATGTACGGTGTATGCTATGTTTCCAATTATAATTGATTTATGGATTACTTTTGTTTTATTAATCTTTTATAATTTCGTTTCCTTTTTTTTAGTAATGATTATATGTGCTGAAATAAATATATTTTATCGAAATTCAATTAATAAATGTGATGTGCTTGCTTGAAGAATTAATTAAAAATATTAGTAAGGATTGGTCTACTTTAGATAAAAATGAATTGAAATCTTATATGATTTCAGGATCTATTTTTTTAGAACTAATTGGACTTGTTATATCCTTAGTGTTATTCTTAATCGTAGATTTACCCACCTCATTTGTAATTAATATTATCATCGGTTTTACAATACTTACATTATTATCAGCAATTATCGTTTATAATCGTGATTATCTTGATGGAAAATATGGATTATTTTATGAAGAATATAAAGGCCTATCTTATCAGGGAGTAGTTTTATTTTTCATTCCTGCAAGTATTGCATTTGCTTTTATTATTTATCCAATTGCTTCACATCAAGGAGGAATCTATTCTGCCATTGGATTTTGTTTAGCAGCATTATACCCTGCATTTTTCATGTTTTTAAGAATTAACGTTTATAAAAATGAGAACAGTCGCAAATTAGTAACTGAAGATAAAAATGGAAATATAATCATAGAATATGTTATCGGATATCATCCTGCTATTTATTATATTTTTGGAAGTCTTATAAGTTGTCATCTCATTGGATTTTCATTAATGAAAGTTATATCAGGTATTGCAGAAAGTAACTTAGACATATGTTACTTAATCTACTTTATTTCCTCATTACTAATTGTTTCATTTATATTATCTCCAGACATAGCAAATAAAATTCTACCATTCGAATTAAAAGAAAAGAATGGTTTAACAAAATTTTTAATAATTGGAATAATACTTATGGCAATAATGGGTTCATTATTTGTAAATTGGTAAACTAAAATTTCAGATTAATTATTGATTGTGTATATGATATTCCCATAATATTGTTTCCAATAGTATTCTCTTATTTTTAAAAATTTCTTTTATCAAATTGCTCTACTTTTGTAAAATTGCTTTAACTTTATAATTTTGTATTTATTTAAAACAAAAAGCTTATAAAATTTGTAATTAAATATAATATTGAATTATATTTTTTAAAATAAAAAAATAAATGTTTTAAAATGATTGATTATTCAATTGAAATAATTAATTCCTGTGGTGAATTCTTTGTGCCTGATACTAAACATTTTGGTGTTAAGAATATTCAAAGAATTGGAGATTTTGACTTAATCTTTGAAACATTCTTACACAATCTACCAATGGGATAATCAAAGAAGATTTCAATAACATTAATATTATATGTAATGAAAAATACATTATTATACAACATATAATGAAAAATTAATTATATAATTAAAACTACATTATGTTACAATACATAATGCAAATTACATTATATGAGGGTTAAACATGGATGAAATTGCAAGCATTACAGATACAAATTTAACTGAAACACAATTCTACAACAGGGCAGATGAAATTAATATGCTGTCAAGTCTATTAGGAACCACGGAATTCAATTCATCCCCCACTATACTATTGACTGGAATTAGGGGAGTAGGAAAGACAGCACTCATCAAAAAAATCAAACATAAATTTGATAAGGAATATTTGGTAGTAGATATTGATCTGTCAAGAAGTAATGCATACCAACAAAAAAAGCTAAGCCGAGGCAGCATAATCAAAATAATCTATGATGCAATAATAAAAGCTTCGAAAGAATTCGGCTTAAGAACACTTGACAAGAAAATAGAAAAATACTTTAAAACAAATAAATTCAAGATAGATAAGATTTTATCTTATGAACACATTCCAGTACCAGTATTTGAAAGTGAGGAGAATTATGCAAGATTAGCTGATTTTGTAATGGAATTGCCCCAAAAAATTTACGAAGACAATAGTGACAAATTAAAAGGAGTATTCATTTTCATTGATGAAATCCAATTGATTAAAGATTTAGACAATGTAGACAAATTTTTATGGTATATGCGTAGTTTCATTCAAAACCAAAAAAATGTTGCATACCTATTTTGTGGAAGTATGAGTTTGAAAGACAGTTTAATCAATAATTTAAATGGAAAGGAAGGTGCATTTGGAGGAAGAATGCTAACAATTGAAATCCATCCATTTTCAAAACAAACAACAAGGGAATACATCGAATCAATTCCAAGAAACATATTGCTGGATGATGGGGGATTTGAAAGATTTTACAAATGCACTCGAGGAATACCTTATTACATCAACATATTTGCAAAAATTCTTCCAGAAAACATAACCTTAACAGAAAATAACATTATTGAGTTATTTAAGGATTCGATTGATTATCTTGCAGTACATTTTATATTCATGTGGTCTAAATTAACATTTCAAGAACAAAAAATAATCATTTCTTTACTTGGAAACCCTAAAAGGAGAATTGAAATAGCAAACACTTTAGAGGTTACTAGCGGATCACTTAATAGGCCATTGAATCGCCTGCTTGATTTTGACTTAATTGAATATGTAAATGACAAATACCAAATTACTGACCCAATACTCACCTACTGGCTTCAAAATAGTCATGAAAAGAATGGAATATATCCATTTAGAAGTATTTAATTAGCATTAGTTTTGGATTTGCTTTCAAAAGTTTTTTAATTATTACAAAATAAAGTATCCTAGAGTTCAGAGGTGTTAAAAGATAAGCATGCGAACTATATCATACGTTTTATACGAATTGTTCGTATTTTAGTGTTTTTTAAGGAATATTATTCCATTTTGTATCTTATATCCTAATTGTTGATATTACGGTACCAATAAGAACAATATATGAAATTGTTTGATAAATTGATGTCTTTCAAGTTGTTATCAGGTGTCATTACTTAAAAAACCTGGTAAAAGTTGAGAATATAAGAACGGTTGGCCAACAATCAATGGGTCGAATAAGATTACATATTTATACTAAAAAAAATATTATAATAATATAGTTAAAATCCATTACTTGGATTACTTTTTCAGATATTTATTTTAGACGTGTATCCGAGTGGTCAAAGGAGTAAGATTCAGGGTCTTATGCATCAGTTGCTTCGTGGGTTCGAGTACTTTTTAAGATTAAATAGGGCTTTAAATAGTTTATTTTGCTTAAGTTCATATTGGCAACGTATATTTCAAAAAAAGATTCAATTCAAACAAAATTAAGGTTTTTTCAAAGTTTTGAAGAGTCTACTGTATCTGTTCGAGGAGCTTCAATTTATGCATTCCTCTGGGTGAAATGTTGGGGTAAAGGTTATAAGACATGTCGAAAAAAATAATTACCAACTATTAAAATCAGGGAAGTGGAGACTTTGGACTATAGGATAATCGTGATGCTTGCAGTGATATTTTCATGCATTATGGCGATTTCATCAGCTTGTGCGGCTGAGAATACTACTGATGATATAAAAACTATAACAATGGATAATGATATCCCAATTAGCATTAATACTTCTAAGGCAAGTTTCAATGAACTTGAAAGCGAAATTGCCGGTGTTGATGAGGGTGGTGTCCTCAATCTTTCAAGGGATTATGAATATGTGGACTCTTCACCGAATGGAATCGTGATTTCAAAACCGATTACAATAAACGGAAACGGGCATGTTCTCGATGCCGCCAACCGGGCAAGAATATTCAATGTCATATCGGACAATGTGACACTTAAAAACATCACTTTCATAAACGGTGGTCAGGTAAGTTTCGGTGGAGCAGTATATTCGGGAAATGGAAATCTGACAATTGTCAATTCCGTTTTCATCAACAATTCTGCTATTGTTTCTGGTGGGGCAGTATACCTGAAAGGTGAATCATTCAAAAACACAATAGTCAACTGCAGTTTTGAAAATAACTGTGCAAATATAAGTGGAGGGGCATTCGAAGGATATTTATGTCAAGTTCTTTTAGAAAATGTTAAATTCACTAATAACAATGCATCTCAGGGCGCCGGTGCAGCACTCCAGCATTCGAGGGCTGTTTTTGCAGGCTGCACCTTCAATGGTAATGTGGCCGAAAGGTCCGCAGGGGCGATTTATGCATACTATTCCATAACTTCTGTCGAAGGATGTGTTGTCAGAGACAATAGGGTAGTAGGAAAATATCCCTTTGCAGGAGCTATTGCCTATTTTGGTTTTGATAACATAATAGTTGATTCAATTATCTGCAACAATTCAATCACAGGGGATTATGGCTATGCAAGTTCAATTTACAATTACGGGAGGCTCAGCATCACGGACTCTATCATATCAGACAACAGACAGAAAACAAGAAATGCCGTAAACCAGACGGTATTTACCACAAGCGGCACTGTCAGCTGCATCAATGTCACTTTTGAAAACAACATAGTGGAATCCGATAACGAAAGTGTGATATACACTCTTTTCTGGCCGCTTGTCTATGGTGAGATATTCGATACTGCAACTGAAATTCCATCTTCACTTGATTTAAGAACAATAACATATGCCAACGGTACTGTTGAGGAGCAGTTTAAGCCAATTCAAAACCAGGGAAAGTCCGGAGGATGCTGGGCGTTTTCAGCTACCTCCATTATGGAATACTACTTCAAGAGCCATTACAACAAGATGTATGAGTTTTCTGAAAACAATCTCATCAATATCATGGGTGTATATGCAAAGGACGGATGGACTCTGCAGAAGGGTGGTGCAACAGCAAAGGCTGTTGCGTATTGGGCTCGCTGGAGTGGACCTGTGAATTCATCAGATGATCCCTTCAACGATTCCTCAAGGTATTCTCCCGACGACTTGACTGTCATGGGACACCTGCAAGATGTAATCTACATTACCTGTGGAGATGTTACACAAATTAAGCTGGCGATTCTTGAATATGGGCCTGTCGTTGTTGGTTACAAGTACTATGATCCGAAGGTATTCATTCAAAATGGAACCTACTTGGAATCCATGGACTCTCCAATCAATCTATTTCCGAGATACTCTTCCCATCTCGTTTCGATTGTTGGCTGGAACGACACTTATCCGGGGTCTAGGTTTGGTGAAGGCATTCCAGACGGTGCATTCCTTATAAGAAACAGCTTTTCAGACAGGTTCTTCAATGACACTCTCAATGAAACGGTTTATCTGGAGGGCGGTGGATACAACTGGATTTCATATTATGATTTGACCCTTTCAACCGAAAGCATAGCATATGCCATTGTCAATGTCGAGGCAACCGACAACTACAATCGCAATTACCAGTACGACACCAAGGGAACTCTCATAAGCATGGGCTACAACTCAGACACCGCATGGTTTGCAAATCAGTTCACAGCCGCAGACAACAGTCCATTGGCAGCATTCAGCCTTTACACTTTTGCAGTCAATTCTACATATGATGCACGTATCTATGTAAACGGAAAACTTGCATATACACAGAATGCCTCCATATTCAATCCAGGATACCATACAATTGCACTGGACAGGTTGATTGACCTCAACAGGAATGATGTTTTCAGGATTGAAGTTAAACTGACATGTCCTGGTTTCACATATCCCATAGCCCTTGAAACTGCAGATTCCTCAATGATTACCAAAACTTCTGCAGACCTGAATCAGTCTTTTGTAAGTCCCGATGGCATAAACTGGTATGACATATCCCAGACAACCGAAGCGATTTATATGGAACTTGGAAGCTTAAGCTACAGGAAGATGAATGACACCAATGTGTGCATAAAGGCATTCACCGTAAGGCTCAACACCACTGTTTCTGCAGCTTCAGTCACTACACAATACAACGGAGGTAAATACCTCACAGTAACGCTCACAGATTCAAAAATGCGCCCGATATCAAATAAAAAACTTATTGTTGTACTGAACGGTAAGACAAAAACACACACCACAGATTCAAAGGGCCAAGTTAGGATTTCCACAGATGGTCTGAAGGTTAAAACATACGTTGTAACGCTTTCATTCAAGGGTGATGCAGGCTATGCCGGTTCAACCTCAAATGCCAAAATCACTGTAAAAAAGGCAACTCCAAAACTTAAGGCTGCAAAAAGGACATTCAAAAAATCCCTCAAAATCAAGAAATACAAAGTCACCCTCAAAAACAACCGTAACAAGGCATTGAAAAGCAGATGGGTCACTTTGAAAGTCAACAAAAAAATCTACAGGGCAAAAACAAACAAGTATGGAAAGGCAACATTCAAGATAACCGGTCTCAAAAAGAAAGGCAAATTCGTTGCAGCAGTTCGATATGCTGGAAATAGCTACTACACTGCCCGGATGGTTAAGTCCAAAATAGTCGTTAGGTGAATGCAACTGGCATTTGCTTAACCTTTTTTTCATCCAATTAGAATCGTCTGCTGAAAACCATTCAATACCAAGATTATTTTTCACGTTGAAAAGATTGGACAAACATTAAAGAGAGTGACCCTCAATTATAATAATTAATAAGTTAATTTTTTATTGACATGGAATTATACACCGATGAAGAGATTAGCTCATTTTTGCGAAATAACAATTATAGTGAAATTACCGCTTATATAAGGGACGGAAGAAAGAAACAAGAGATTATTAAATCCAATGGAAAGGAAAATAGAGTAAATGATGATTATAGTAATATCTCATTTTCAGACAAGTTCGTTGACTGGGTAACAGTCGTTGCAATAAAGTGATAACATGAGCGATTATGAAGGTGTTGAAGATACATTGTTCATTCCGCTAACTGCCAGGATTAACATCTCTAAGATATTTCCGGAGTATTTTTACGACGATAAAGCTTTGGAAATGGAGAATCTGGTTAAAGATAAGCAGATTGAGAAAAAATCTTCCCAATATACAATGATGGCATCAGTTGCAAGGTCCTATAATCTGGACCAAATGACTCAGGAATACATCGACAAACATGACAAATGCAACATTGTCAATTTGGGTGCGGGGCTTGAAACATCATATTTCAGAATAGATAGAAAAAATTCCCATTATTTCGAAGTTGACCTACCTGATGTGATTGAACTTAGGAAAAATTTCATAGGTGTTGGAGAAAATGAAAAGTTCATTAAAGGAGATTTGTTTAAACTTGATTGGTGCAATGAATTAGACACCACTCTTCCAATATTAATGATAGTTTCAGGAGTGTTCCAATACTTCCATGAAGAGGAGATACTTGAATTCATCAGGAAGGCAAAAGACATCTTTGAAAATGCCGAACTAATCTTTGATGCCACCAACAAATTTGGAATCAGATATTCAAATATCTATGTCAAAAGAACCGGGAACAAATCTGCATTGATGTATTTCTATATTGAAAACCCAAAGGAATTTGCAAAAAAAGCAGATTGCCAATTAATTGAGTGTAGAGGATTTTATAGAGATGCAATTAAAATGTTATCCAATAAATTAAGTTTATATACAAAAATTTCGATGAAAATAGCTGATAAGAGAAATAATGCGATGATTTTACATTTAAGATTGTAAAATTCACATAAGTATTTGTATGATTGATTAAAAATTAAGGAGGTTTTAAATTTGAGACATCGTGGAGGATCATCTTCAATAGGACTTTCGATTGGTAAATTAATCCTTTCAGAACTTTTAAATGCAAATCACAAATCTCGATGGCGCATAGGAAATAATATTAACCAATGCAATTTGTGCGGGAAATGTGAATTAATTTGCAGTACAAATGCAATAACAGTAAGCAGGCACAACAAAACTTGGACATTAAACAATATGAGGTGCAATCAATGTCTGAGGTGTATTATGTCATGTCCTGGTCATTGCTTAACACAGGTCAGATTATGATTATTTATTTGTGGACATGTTAAAAAAGGAGAAAAAAATAATTTTTTCTATTTGTATTTCTTAAGGAATATTGCTGCAATAATGGCTGTTGCAATAACTGAAATTACATTAGCAATCATTGGAGTTAATCTTAAACCTTCCGGAGACTGCAGAATATATCCGAATGCGATTAAAGTACATACGATTGCTGGAATGAATGTAATGAAGTAATGCTTTTTATTTCTAATCAGATAAACAGTTGCAGCATATAGCACTATTGTAGCTACTATCAATTGGGACCATGAAAAATATCTCCAAATCAAGCTGAAATCAATGAATGTCAATCCAAATGATGCTAAAAACAATGGCACTGCAATTTTAAGCCTTGTAATTAGTTTTTCGTTATTAATATGTAATTGGTCATCGATTGTTATTCTTGCACTTCTAAGTGCAGTATCTCCTGATGTAATCGGACAGATGACAACTCCGATGATGGTTAGAATCAGACCGATAGGTCCTAACAATATTTTTGCCATTTGTTCGACCCCCACTGCAGGTGTGGCACCGTAAATCGCTGCAAGCTGAGGCTGGCCGTGGAAAAATGCCATTGCTATTGCTGCCCAGCAAAGGGCTATTAACCCTTCTAAAACCATGGATCCAAAAAATACAGGTCTTGCATCCTTTTCATTTTCCAGACATCTTGAAACAATAGGGGATTGCGATGCATGAAATCCTGAAACGGCTCCACAGGCAATTGTAACAAACAGATATGGGAAAATGTTTTTGTCAGTTAGATACAATCCCTGTGTTGTAAACTCAGGAATGCTGTATGCCGGATTCATAATCACTCCGCCCATCATTATTATAGCCATAATTAATAATAATGCACCAAAAATCGGATAAATATTTCCAATAATCTTATCAACTGGAAATACTGTTGCAATCAAGAAATAAATGAATATTGCTGTTATACAAATAATTACAGGGATGCTAGTTAGGTTACTGATTAAATCTGCAGCTCCTTTTGCAAATGTGGCTGAAACAAGAATTCCAGTGACTACCATTAGAACTGCAAGAATTTTTTCGATGTTACTTCCCAAATACTTTGAAACTATGTCAGGCATTGTTAATCCATTGTCTCTCAGGGACATGTATCCTGAAAAGAAATCGTGAATGCTTCCGATGAAAATTGTACCGAATGTGATCCATAAAAATGCTGCTGGACCGAATAATGCACCTTGTATGGCCCCAAAAATTGGTCCCAATCCAGCAATATTTAAAAAATGAATTAAAAAATTCTTGATTCTGGACATAGGTACATAGTCGACCCCATCTTCCATCCTATATGCAGGGGTTTGGCGTGTTTCGTCCACACCAGATATTCTTTCAACAAATTTTCCATAAATAAAGTATGATGCAATCAATATTGCGGCACAAATAATAAAACTATACATTGAAATATATATTTTTTTACTATATTATATATAATTTCGTTAGGCTATTCGATAAACTGCTGAACTTTTATTTAATTGCTTTTTAATGGTGAGGTGGCAGTTACAAACTATTTTATTTTGCTTTTAACAAACAGTTCGTATTGTTTTTAGGTTCACTTTTAGAAAATGTTTACATTATTATTAATTTTTTATATATTGTCTAATTTTCATTGAATAGTTACATTTATTAAGCAATAATATTAGATTATAGTATACCCATTGGAGGATTTCCAAATGAGCGAACAAAAACCGATACAGATATTTTCAAACTTAAACGATAACATTGGTGTAAATGTAGTAAAAAGTCCAGTAAAGCTAACAATTCTAGAAATGTTGAGAGATACTGAAATGGAATTTGATGAAATAGTCAATAACACAGGAAAATCAAAATCTACAGTATCAGTTCATTTAAAAGGCTTACGGGAAAGTGGAGTAATCTCATATAGGGTTCATCCAAAGGATAACAGAAAAAAGATATTTTACATAAATTCAAAGTATCTCGGGTCAGTCAACATATCTGAACCGAAGGAGATTGAACAAACCCAATCTGATTATATAATGGAAAACATCATTCAAAATGATGAGGAATTCTCGACATTGTTGTTCCATACTTTAAAGTCAATGCTCATACAGGAAGGGGTAAACATAGATCCAATTTTACAATCAACTGGAAACCGCATAGGAAAATCAATTTTTAGCATACTGTATGATGATGATTTGGATGTTTTCATGGAAAACATTGCCAATTATTGGCAAAGAAAAGGTCTTGGAAGAATAACTTTCAATGTAGGTCAGATAATCAAGGTTACAACATACGACTGTTTTGAATGTAAATTACTCCCAAGAACTGGAAAACCGGCATGCTTTTTGGATACTGGAATATTGGAAGGTTTATTCTCTGAATTCTTTAATCTTCCAGTCAGCGTAATCGAAATCCAGTGCTATACAATGGGTGATGAAAAGTGTGTGTTTGAGATAGAACCTCAACACATCAAAGCATACTAATCATCGCTGAATCGAATGATGGTGGTTGTCAGGTAAGGTTTTTCATTTGAAAATCCTTCAATTATTTTTTCATTTTCACGTGTACAGTTTTGAACGGAATAGATTTCTTTTGGTCTGTTTTTTTCTTCAATTGTTGATTCCAATTTGGAAGTGTTTCTTGACGCTTTCATAAGAACAATGGAATCGCTATATTCAAGGACTTCTTCTAACCTGTCGTCAATTTTAGGAACAATAGTCAAAATATCGTTCTGCTCAACCAGTGCCTTGTTTCTTGCAGCTGCACAGGCGGTAAATGATGTAATTCCAGGTATTGTTTCAATTTCATATCTGTCAACCAGTTTCTTTTGCACATATGAGTATGTGCTGAAGATTGAAGTGTCTCCAAGTGTTATGAATGCAACGTCCCTTCCGCTGTCAAGATATTGTGCAATCATTTCAGAAGCGCTTGTCCATATCTTTTCAAGCTCCTTTTTATCTTCAATCATTGGAAAAATAGGTTCCACCAGCATCAATCTTTTATAATCTTTTCTCTCTTCAAGTATTGGCTTGACAATGGATAATGCAATACTTTCCTTTTCTTTTGATGATTTTGGTGAGAATACTACCGGAACGCTTTTTAAAACTTTGGCGGCTTTCAAGGTTAATAATTCAGTATCTCCGGGTCCCACACCAATTCCAATCAATTTTCCTTTTTTAACCATATAATCACTTTAACATTTTAAATACAATTTTGCAAAATACTTGTCTACTACTTATTTATAGTACTACTTTACTAATATATTTTTGATGTCAAATTATACTCTAATGAAAAACCTAAGGGTCCAACTAACCTGTTTAGTTTTTCAAAGCCTAGAAAATCATCAATATTGGATGATGAGATTCCGGAGGTATATTCTGTTGATGATTATCAGCAGGATGAAGGGACTGCAGCCTACCTGAAAGAAATCTATCCTCACATTGATGATGAAATAATAGTCAATTTCCCATTTGAACAGCCAAGACTTGGACAATTAGAGATCATACAGGATATTAACGATGCAATCAAGAAGGGATATAAGTATATCATTTTGGAGGCTGGAACAGGAACGGGCAAATCGGCAATAGCCACAACCCTTGCCAAAATGTATGAATCAGCTTATATATTGACAATGACCAAACAGCTTCAGTCCCAGTATTCCAACGAATTCTCTTTCCCGCTGGTTAAGGGAAGGGGAAATTTTGCGTGTTTACATGGCAATTTGGAGACAACATGTGATATGGGGGACTGCAAGACCGCTCCAACATCCAGTAAGTTTTTCTGCCCCTATGGAGTTGCCAAGAATCCGACATTGGATGCGGAGCTTGCCTTTGAAGATTCATTTGGCGGGACAGTATTTTACCAGTCAGACGCCCACTGTCATTACTGGAATCAAAAGGCCAATGCAATAAACTCTCCGATAACTCTGATGAATTACGATTATGCGATTGTCGAGCTGAATTATGTTAAGCATTTCGGAACCCGATCACTTCTGATTTTAGACGAAGCCCACAACATCGAAAACAAGCTGATGTCCACAATGGAGCTTACATTGTACAACAGGTCTCTTGAAAAGGACATTAACAAGACAATGTCAGAGTCACTTTTAAAAGACGGTGAAATTGAAGATTGGATAATGGAAATCGATGCAATCAGGGAATCCTATGAAGAAATAGAATTAAAGGATTTGAGTAAAAACAAGGCGGACAGAATCAGATCAACAATTGCCCGTCTCAAGACTCTCAGAAACAACCTTGAAAAGGAACCTAAAAATTGGGTAATCGACACTGATGAAACAAGCGTATGCTTTAAGCCGCTGAGGGTTCACCATTATGCCAAAAGCAATCTGTTGAAATATGGGGATGTAGTCATCTTTATGAGTGCAACAATCCTGTCCCATAAGATGTTTTCCAAATGGCTCGGTCTCAATCCAAATGAAGTCTATCATATAAAGGTGGACAGTCCCTTTACAAAGGAAAAAAGACCTATCATTCTTAATTTGGCAGGAAAAATGTCTGCAAACAGGATAAAAAACACCGCACCAAAGACAATTCCGATATTGCAGGAAATCCTAAAGAAACATGAAGGCGACAAGGGATTAATTCATACCCACAGCTACAAATGCCAACAGTACATTACCAACAACCTCTATAATTCAAGGCTTGTTTCACATACCTCTCAAAACAGGGAGCAGGTATTGAACTTTTTTGAAAAGGATGAAAATCCATTGGTTTTGGTTTCTCCATCAATGAGTGAGGGTGTGGATTTGCCTTATGACAAGTGCAGATTTCAGGTAATCTATAAAATTCCATTCCCATATCTTGGAGATAAGCAAGTCAATATGCGAATGAAACGGGATAAGAAATGGTATGCCTATAAGACTGTCATGACATTGATGCAGGCTTATGGACGTGGTATGAGAGCGGAAGACGATTCATGCTACACATACATAATTGACAGCGACATCAACATGCTGTTTAAAAGCCCAATGTACAGGTCATTGATTCCGGACTTTTTTAAAGAGGCAGTTGTTCGCGTTAAAAAATAAGCGGACCTGGAGGGATTTGAACCCTCGATCTTGGGATCCGAAGTCCCACGTCATTCCTAACTAGACCACAGGCCCTGTATTAGAAATATTATTCCACATCATCGATGTCTTCAACTTCAGCAAAAATGTCATCGATTGATTCGCTTTCAAGTCTTGCATGTTCATATTCAAGTTCTTCAATTTCCTCTTCGGTCAAACTCTTTTTTGCAGGAGGAAACTCATCAATATTGTCTTTGAATTGCACGGTTTTATTAGAAGCAGCAGGTTTTTTGAGAGAAGTTTTCAAATCATTCATGTCAAATTCGCCTATTTTGTAGGAGTCTTTATCTAGGGGAATTTTACTTTTTGGTATTGGTTTTTGTGACGGTTCTGTATTTTGGGCGGTATTATCATCTTTTTTTGCTTTCTTATTATCATTATCGATAGTATTTATACTACTTGTAATATTTTCAAAAGGATTTTTAAAGTTAAATAATTTGTATATTCCGAAAATAAGTAAGAATAATCCTAATATTAGGAAAATAACAAACATGAAACTACTTTCACCAGCAACAACATTGTCTACGACTCTGTCACTGCGTGATTGAAATATTAATATTGATATGCCAATAAAGATAACTCCCAGAACGGAGCCTACGATAGCCAAAATAGGCCTGCCTCTAATCTTTGCATGAATGACATTGTCAAAGTTTTCACTAATCTCTCCAACCAAATCTTCTTCAAATTCATCATTTGAACTGTTATCTGTGTCAACGCTTTTTGGAGCTTTAATTACATACTCTTCATTTATTGGGGTTTCTTCTAAATTAATTGCATCGCTGTATTCATCATTAGGATGATATATGAATTCATCATCAATTTCAGGTTCTCCAAAACCATTTTTAGGTTCATTAAGATAATCGATTAATTCACTGTCCTCTTCCATTTGTTCAAATGATTCGTCAGTGACATTGTCAATCATATCTTTTAAATCGGAAATCCGATGCTCTTTTTCTTTAGAATCTTTCATGAGAAAACCTCTTAGTCGTATGCTCTCCAGGTATGTTTGCACTTGGTACATGTGAAAATACGGGTAGGAGCCTCATCTGCACTACGAGTTTGCAACATTTTATAAGTAGCTTTATCGTGTCCACATTCTGGACAGGTTTCATTAGTAACTGGGCCAACGTCTACATCTTCTCCAAGCATTTTAACGGTTTCTTCAGCTTTAACATCCTCTGAAACCTGATATTCATTAGCATCATCTAACTCATTTGAGTATCCGCATTTGTTGCATTTTAAAACGCCATTGTTTGGAAGCATCATGGCCCCACATTCAGGACAAAATTCCATTAAATCTCCTCAATTAAATTATATGTAAATAATATTTTTCTTAATCTATTTAAATATAACCTAAAAAAACCTATTTTTTGGCTTTATTTAAACAATCATTGATTATTTGTCTGTGGTCAAAGGCAATATCCATTTCGCCTATTTCGTCATATGAAAAAATACCGATTTCTTTTGCATCACTGTCAGCTTTTCTAGTGTTTAAATCACCTTTTGCTATGAATGCAACAGTAACCGTATGTCCCCTTGGATCCCTATCCGGTTTGGAATAAACATTGACCAAATCAATAAGTTCAACATCTATGCTGGTTTCTTCTTTAGCTTCTCGAATTGCTGCGGTTTCTACAGTTTCACCGTATTCAACAAATCCTCCAGGAAGTGCCCAACAGTCCTTATATGGATCATTCAATCTTTTGATTAAAATAAAATTAAAATCATCATCAAAAATAAAGATATCCGCTGTTAAGGAGGGGATTTTGTATTTTGACATTAAATCACATTAAAAAATAAAGTTTTGAAGCTATAAAGCTTCATCAATAAGTTGTTTAAAATCAGAACTTTCTTTTTGTAATTCTTCTGCTGCCTTTTTCAATACGCTTCTAGGTCTTTTTCCTCTTTTTGTCTTAATGGTCATTTGTGGCTTTCCAGTAAGAGGATGGTCGATATTGTATACAGCATATTCAACATCCGGATCTTGCATTAAGACATGTCTTAAAGCATTAAAAACTCCATGACTTTCATCTTCAACTTCAAAAGTGAGTTCTAAAGTTTTATCCTCAATAATTTTAAAATTTTCCATTTTATCAACCTTAATTAATCATTAACATAGTTTTTAGAGACTTTGCGTCTTTCTTTTTTGTTACAAGTATTGCACTGAAGCTCATTATCTTTTTGTGTGGTGTGCATGAAATCTCTACAGCGGGTACACATTGCCTTTAGGACTCCACAATCTTCATCAACTGTTCCTAAATCAACATTGTCTCCAGTTATCTTAACAACTTTTGCTTGTACGATGTCTCCAATTCTAAAAGCATCAGATAATTTTTCCAAATAATCTTTTTTAGCTTGTGAGATGTGTATGGCTCCCATATAAGGTAGGGCCAATGGTCTGCCATTGTCTTTCATACATTCGATTTTCACGTTTGCCCTTTGAGGTTTGATATCAGTTATTTGACCATAAACTGTATCTCCCACTTTCAAAAGAGCCGGTTTTGCATCTGACACAACAGAAATAACCTTCATTTTTTGATTAATTTTAACATTTCCAAGTACTGCTGATTTGATGTCGCCATCATCGTCATAAGTACCTTCCCCTGGCAGATATTGCTCGATTATTCCTAATTTATCTCCAGGCATCACTATTTTTTCGTCTTCTATACTCATATTAAAATCACCAAAAATATAAAAATTTCTTTAATATAGTAATTTTATTGATGTTTATATTTAAAAGTATTCATATATGGAGTTTAATATTAACTCTGTCGACTACACAATATCCAAGAAAAATAGTATAAAAAAAATAAAATGTTTGGGAGTTTCATGTTACTCCCATGATTAAATGTTTATTTAAGGGTAATTTGTTTACTTGCACTGGATGCTTTGTAATAACCGTTTCCAGCAAATTTGATTTTTGCGGTGTATTTGCCTTTTTTGGTTAATTTTGTAATTTTAAAGGTAGCTTTACCTTTAGAATTGGTTTTAGCAGTGAAAGTTTTACCTTTTATTTTTAAGGTAACTTTAGCGTTTTTAATAGCTTTACCTTTATTATCTTTTAAAGTAATAGCATACTTTTTAGTTTTGAGTTTTGATTTGAAGGTTTTCTTATTAGCAGTTAATTTGGAACCAGCTTTTGTGATTTCAATTTGATTTTTTCCAATCACGTTATTATATTCAGTATAGATATAATGTGTGCCTGCTGCCAGATTCAGTGAAATAGTTGCAGTACCATTTTCATCTGTCCTTCCAACATAATCTGTGTTATCCACCGTAAATATCACAGTTTGCTGTGATACTGGTTTATCACTTTCAAGAACTTTTACTTTAAAGGTAATCGGTCCGGAATAAGTCTGCTTTATATCTTGGGCTTCAAAGGTAACTTTTTTTCCTCCGATCATATCCATAATAGCAGATATGTCGAATGAACCGGTTCCGTTACCTGTCATGTTCATTATTTGGGTTAAATTAAAACTTGTTCCGTTACCAAAAGTCATATTACTGTTCATTAGGTCTGTTATATTGAAGGATGTACCATTTCCAAGGCTTATGGTAGTACCATTCAATAAGCTTCCTAAATCAATAGTTGTACCGTTACCGAAATTAAATGTAATGTTTGAAAAATCAAATGTGGTGCCGTTACCTTTACCGAATGAAAAGGCACTGTCACCTAAACTTGTATCATCATCACTATTATCCATGGATAAAATCGGCTCATCAACAATCTCGACATTTTTTTCTAGAACAACATCATTTTCAACAGCTACATTTTCTTCATCAATATTATCTATGGCTTGAACTTCATCTGCGTCGTCAGAGATTTCAACAACATCAGTGACATTATCTGTAGCACTTGCTGCAGTGATGACGCACAATGAAATCAAGACCATAAAAACTAAAAATAAACTTTGTCTAATTTTCATTTTTTTCTCTCCTATATTAAATATATAGTATTTGAGTTCATTATATATATAAATATTTTTAAAATTTTCTATTTTTCACTTGAAAATAATTAAATAACTAAATAAAAATAATATTTTTAAGAATAATTTTTCAATTGAGAAAATAATTATAAAATTTTTAATAATTTTTAAATTAAAAGAAAAAAATTTGAGAGTTTGTTCAACTCCATTAAAAATGAAAATATGTTAAAATTAACACAGGGCTTTTTTCCAATTAGGCATATCTTTCATGGAATAAAATCTCATCCAACTGATAGTTTTCCCATTCACGCTTGTTCAGTACAATTTCCAATTCCTGTGGTGTTAATAAAGGTTTTTTATACATTTGAGAATCGTCAATAGCTATTCTTGGACATGCGCTGACAACAAATGCGTCCAATTCAAGATATGGAAGCAATGCATCAGGGGTGACATTGTCCATCAGGATGATATAGCTTTCCATTCCGGCATCCTCAAGAATCTTTTTGATTTCCTTTGCAAGCATCATCCGGTATTGCCCTTCTTTGGATGATACCAGAATACCCCATTTTTTGGCTGAACGTGCTTTTGTAATCCTTGCAAAGCGTATTCTTAAAATCCTATCTGCAAATTCGTCCATGCTTCTTATTTCTGAGTTGTATGGATCCAAAGCTATTACGGGAGCATTTGAAAACATCTTGATTCCCAAAGGATGGAAATTTCCGCTGCCGATAAATAGTATCACATCAACTTCCAGGTCCTTGATCGATGAGAAATTACAGCCCAAAACCTGTCCCTTTCTTGTTGACGGGGATGATCCAAGAATGACCTCCTTGCCGTTGTCCTCCAGAAAATCCTTTGTCTCATTTAGAAGGTGCAGGTGCTGTGTTGTTGTTACAAGCCCGATTCTTGAGTGGTCCTTCAATGTTTCCAGGCATTTTTCGAGATCCTTTTTGATGTCGATTTTTGAGTATGCCTCAATGAACAGTGTAGGCACTTCATATTTCAATGGAAGTGGCGTATGGCCGTAGTGAACAATCAAATCCACAGAACCCTTCATTTTCCAGTCGCTGACATCGCATGCTCCAAAACATGGATCTCCTGAGATGATGACAATCGCTTCGGTTTGCGCTTCAATCTCCCTGGCTATCTTTGTCGCCTGTATTTTAAGGCCTTCCGGAAACTGCAATCCTACCGTTTTGGCATCGATTGAGTTGATTTTGCGGATTACCTTATCCAAATCCATATCATACATTGACATTTTAATCTTCGATTGTGCTTTCAATGACTACTTTGCCGTCAATGACGTCCAATTTAACGATAGACAGCACGTCAACACCGGTTTCCTTTTTAACAATT
>CADBHR010000071.1 GCA_902794475.1 uncultured Methanobrevibacter sp.
TTAATGGCTTGCTTTACGCAATGTTCGAGATGTCCTTCAACAATAATGTGTCCAACTTTGTGCAATGCGGATTTAACTGCATTTACTTGCATTAATATCTGTTCACAGGGAATATCTTCATCGATCATGCGGTCAATTGCATTGACTTGGCCGTTGATTTTTTTGAGTCTTCTGTGAAGATTGTCACTATCCATACATTTTTTCATGATATCACATCCCATACCTATGGGGGTATATGTTGGAATTAGTATATAAACATTCGCATTTCTGAAATATTAAAAAAATAAAAAAAGGAGGAAAGTATCAAGACTATGCTTGATTTTCCATTTCTTCAAATTTGGCTGGGAAATACTCGTCTACTACGTATTCGAGCCCATATTTTGAGAAAGATTGCTGTTCTGCTTTCTTACCAATTTTAAGCATTTTTTTGATTTCTGTTTGCCAGAATTCATCTTTATACCTTGGGTCTTTAGAAAGCTCTTTGAGTCTTAGCACGTCAACATCTTTTAGCTTATCGGTTGGTAAATCATAATTGATGATGTCGGATGCTGTTACTCCGATGAATTTAGCGTCAGGTGTTGCTAAATCCTTATTAACGTGAGCTAATTTTGCACTTCCAGAGATAATTACCTGTGCAATGTGGAATCCCCAAGGGTCTCCGTCGTTACAGATATATACTGGTAAATTGAGTTCTGTATTGACTCTTTTAAGGAATCTTCTTGTAGCACGGGCGGCCTGTCCTTTAAGCCCAACAATCAAACAGTTAAATCTTTTGTGTGCATCTTCCTGCACTAACCTGTGGAACATTCCCATGGTTTCCACTGCCAATACTTTGTCAACGTTATGGTCAAGGAAATCCACCTGATCTATTGTAGGTGAGATGGTATAACCGGATTTTCCCATTTTTGAGGCATTGATTTCCACTTCGTCGTGTAATGTCAGGTCTCCATAAACGGATGCTCCATCTTCTTCAGGCATTAATCCCAAATCTTCACGAGTAGTACCTAATGTTACTTCCAAGTCCTCTCCAACAATGTTTGATTCCTGCTGGTTTTTGAAACTGATTCCCCAACCTTCGGAAACGTAATACATTTCCCTGATGGTTGCGGTTTTTTCACGAGCAACCAAATCTTTACAGAAATTGGCAACGTAAACCATTTGGCCCATTTTTCTGATCTGCTTTACATTACCTAATGATCTTTTACCGTACCTGTCACCTAATACGTAGTATCTTTTTGCTTCATCATAAACGATGTTTCCGGTACCACGGGACGGAACTCTAACTGAAGGAACTTTATTTTTTTCAATGTCCTCAATAATTTCTTGACCTAATCCTTTGAGCTTATTGAAGGTATATTCTTTTCTTTTTTCTTTATGTGATTCTCTTCTTTTTTCTTCAGTCATCTAAATCACCTAGTCCTCAAAACCATCTTCAACGTCATCCTCTTCGAAGTTGTCCAATGCGGATTGACCTTCTTCAACAGTATGTCCGTATTCATCAACTTCTTCCATGATGATTGCGTCAAGTTCTTCTTCTTCCTCTTCCTCTTCGACTTTCTCACCAAGCAGCTCTGCAAGAGCCCTTTTGGTTACCTTTGCAAGCACTTCATGATATTCAGGAACTCCGGTTTCTCCGAGCTTTGCAGCTTCTTCAATAATAACCGGAACATATTCTTCAAATACTTTTGAACGTTTTTCCTTTTCTTTAGCTGCCCTTTTGGCTCTGATATGTTTTTGAAGTTTACGGGCTAATTTCATGGTTGCTTGTCTGATTTCATGAACAATTTCAGGTTCAGGGGATACGCTCTGTTTTCCTGTTGAAAGATACGGTACCTGAGTTGAAATGATATTGACGAATAAAGTCAATGGTGTATTGTCCATATCTTTTAAGCCGTAACGTTTCCAGTCAATACTTTTGAGAGCTTCAGTAATTGCACAGCTTCCTGCATCGAATGTTAGTGGAACTCTGTTTGCAAACCTCATGATTTCTGATTTTCTTTTCTCATTTACAACTCTTCCGGCGTCTCCACCGTATGCAAGACCTGCTTCGATAATGAATGAAACACCACCCTGATATGTTACAGGTTTTCTTGTGATTGTTGTAACGAATTCAGGTTTAAGAATCTGTTTCATACCTTTTTCCACCTGTTCGGACCCGATTGGTATAAGTCCGTCAGTTGGTGGTGCCATGAATTTCATCTTCTTAAAGCAGTGAACGATAGCCTCTGCTTCAGGGAATGTCATGGCTTTAGGACGTTTGTTCATGTCGATTCCGGTCATCTCGGCAATTTCATCAACCCTTTTGTTAGACATTCTTGACATTGATGAAGTCAGCATGCTTTTGTATCTTCTGCTGTCAGTATTTTTTGCCATTGTCATTAAATCGTCGGCACTTACTCCTTTAGGGTGTGGCAGCACTTCTTTTGGTTGTACTGGAACAACATTTGCTGCTCTTTTGAAGATATATTTGTGTCCGGATGGATCCCTGAAAGTGATTTTTGCGTGAGGGTTTCCAATCATGGTTCTTCTGATGTATTCAAAAGCGCCCTGTTCTGCAAGGGAATATGAGACATCTTTGAACTGTAGTTCAATGCATACTCCAGTCTGTTCTGCAGGATAATCTTCCCTTTCCATTAAAATTCCACGGTTGTTTTCAACATCCATCTGGAACTTCATTTTTACTCCTTTTATTTCATCCCCTTCCTTGTAGCATGAAATTACGCGGGCAGGCTTACCGGTAGTCATTTGTGATAAGAGCACACAACCACTACAACCTAAACCTTGTTGTCCTCTGGACTGGATGTTTCTGAATTTGGATCCTGCAAACATCATACAGTATACCTGCATAACATATTCTTCAGGAATACCTGGTCCGTTATCCTTATGTCTTAAGATGTAATGTTCCTTGTCGACACGTTTTAATTCAATGTCGATATCTGGCAATATTCCAGCTTCTTCACATGCATCAAAACTGTTTGTAATCAGTTCGTGGAAAACAATAGTCAATGAACGGATTTTTCCAGTAAATCCTAACATCTGTTTGTTCTTTCTAAAGAATTGGGATGGAGTCAATCTGTCGAAATCCACATCCCAATCAATTCCTTGTTGAGCCAAAATTTTTCCTCCTTCATATTGATATGATTAAATGTATTATAGTTACTATATTTAAATAAAGTGAGAGAGCATTTGAAAAGTAATATTCATACCCTACCCTATCTAGCTTATCTAAATTTGTGGTAAAATAATAATTTAAAAACATGTAAAAAACATAGTATTTACATTGCACTATCTATATATGTCGGTTACAGTATATAAAAGTTTTCAAGTATTGGTATAATTTTTATAGGAAAGTATTATTTTAATTGATTTGGGAGTGTAATATTTCTTGGATAGGTGAAATTTGATTTGATATGGCTTAAATCTTCCATTAACAAAAAAGTTGTTTGAGTTTGTAAAATTGTTTTCACTTTGTAAAATTGCTTTGATTAACAAATGAAGTTTTATATTATTTTGCATTATAATTTTAAAGAGAATAAATAATTAAATATTGTAACTGGTAGGTATGAATTAAAAGAACTTCTGAAAGGGAGTTATGGTGATTAACCCTTAACCATGACCTTTTGGTAAAACATACAAAATAGAAATTAGGAGCATAACTCCTAATAATCTTTCTCATCAAAGTCGATGCCATCCCTGAATTCAATTTTATCGTCATCAATTCCGACAAGGTCCTTGAATTCTCTCATCTTCAGGTCTTCTTTTTTGTGTTCTAAAAATCCGTAAACTGACTTGTGCCTTGATCCGTTCAGAATCATTTCAATAGCTTCCTTTGCAACCATGATGTTGTCCATTTCACCGATGAGTGAAACTGTTTTTCCATATATTGCCATGTCCACTTCAGCCATTTCCATGATGATTTCACGTGTTTTGCCGTCTTTTCCGATAATCCTTCCCTTGTGTCTTGCAAGAGCCTTTTTGGATTTCTAAATAAATGTCATCGCTTACAAGCTTAAGGGCAACTTCCGGATTGAATCCACGGGCTACCGCTTTAACGATATGGTTTGCATTCCAGACTCCCAATGGGTCTTCCATATCATCTCGGGGAGTGATGTAGACTGTGCCTTCATCACTGTCAATGTCCAATATGGTTCCGGTGGCCTTTTCAATGGATTTTTTCACATTACCGTTGCTTCCGATTAATGCCCCCACTCTGTTTTGGGGTATTTTCAAATAATCTGTTTCTGGCATAATATCATCTTTTTTGAATTAGAATTAATAATAATTATTTAATTTAAAATGTTTAAATGTTTTGATGAAATGGTTAGTCGAGTCGGCCAATTTAGTAAAATATATCTTATCTGTTTTAAATATTATTAGTTATTGTATGTTTTAAATTAATTTAAATTGGGGATGTTATAATGAATAACGAAAAAATTTTTATATTTTTGCTATTTTTGGCGAGCATTTTGTTAATTTCGCCAATCAGTGCAGAAAGCATTGATGATATTGTTTCTCTGGATGAGGTCTCTTCAGTCAATGATGATGTTCAGCTTTCAGAGGATGTTCAGACATTGGATGAAAATGCTCAGGGTAGCTTAAAGTCTGAAGTTCAGGATGATAATCTGTTGGGGGATGATTCGCAAAACGAAATCAGGGGAACCTTCACTGACCTTCAGCAGCAGATTGATGACGCTGAAGGCGAATTGAATCTGTCTTATGATTTTGCATACTCCGAATCTATTGACGGGGATTACTTCCTTGATGGGGTTTATGTTGAAGATGCCATAACAATTAATGGAAACGGCCACAATATCAGCGGCGAGAATTTGGCAAGAATCTTCTGGTTTGATTTGTATGGTGCTGAAGCCACATTGAATAACCTCACTTTGATTGGCGGGTCTTATGATGAGGGCGGTGCCGTTTATGTTGATAGGGATTCAACGCTTTACATAAATGATGTCAACTTTTTCGAAAACACTGCCGAATCTGGAGGAGCACTATATTCTGAAGGTAAAGTTTATATAACCAACGCAGTATTCGATAATAATTCTATTACCTTGCCGGTTTCTAATAAGTTTGATGGCGGTGCAGCCATATGCAATTACGGCGAGTATCTGTCAATATCTAATTCCAACATAACAAATAATTTAAAAGATGTTGTTGATGAATCAAACTATTTGGCAGGGGCTGTTGCAACATATAGCAATACATATATTGAAAATTCCTATTTTGCAGATAATGGTGGGTCATTAGGAGGAGCAATCTCGTCATGGGGAACTTTAAATTTTGGAGAGAATCTTTTAAGGATAATCAATACTACTTTTGAAGGAAATGTTGCCGATTTTGGAGGTGCAATCTATGCCCTGTCATTCGATTTGGAAATTGACAACTGTACATTTGAGGATAACAAAGCCAATGGAATTGATGATTTTCTGTTGGGAGGAGGAGCAATTGTGGTGTGTCCGGGCGATTTTGATGTGGACATTAAAGACTCTCTCTTTTCAAGAAATTCAGCCACCGGTAAGGGCGGTGCCATAGTCTTAAATGTCATTGGTGAAGGCACAATCGATAACTGCACATTCAAAAGCAATTCTGCCGATGGTGGGGGAGCAGTATATATCAAGTCATCTGATTTGATAACAATATCCAATTCCAGATTTGAGGCAAATAATGCATCAAATGGAAGTGCAATCCTGAATGATGGGGATCTGGAATTGTCCAACAATAACATCAGCACAGTCAATGCCGAAATATACAACGGACAGGGAATCATAGATTCTAATCTTAAAGTAATAATTTTCGGAAATCAAACCATTTCCGCAGAGGTCGGGGATGTCTTGGCTCTGAATGCAACTTTCACCGATGACAACGGCAATCTGATTTACGATCCGTATTTCAGATTCAGCATAAATGATGAGGATGTTGATGAAATTGATTGCGTCGACGGATTATACCTTTACAACTATGCCATAGAATCTCCCGGCGAAATGGTTATCTCAACCGGATATGATTACTGTGAAGTGGAGAAGTGGATAAGCATAGTAAATGTCCCTAAAATGGTTTTGACCAATTTCACAATCTCATCAAAAAGGGAAAGGATTGTCGAGGGCGAAATATTAACAGTTTTAATAAATTTGAATTATACCAATAACATTGCTGCAAGAGCCTCATTGAAGCTGTATGTGAACGATGATGAATACAATGTGTCCGTAAGTGGCAAAACCACATTATATGATATCTCAGGTCTGGCACCTGGAAAATATTCCATAAGAGGAATATTTGAAAACAATTCCATGTTCAATGATGCGAATTCAAATGCCATCAACATCACTGTTCTAATCAATGTAGGTGAGAATGTGACTGCTCCTAAAAGGACAGAAAGCCTGGAACCTGTCTTCAGCATTGATTTGCCTAGTGATGCGACAGGAACATTCAATGTAATCATCGACAAGGAGATGTATTCTGAAGGGTTGGTCAATGGCTCTGCCAGCATAACAACTCAAGAATTAAGTGAAGGCGATCATAATGTCACTGTCAGCTATTCTGGTGATGACAGATATGCATCTTATTTAAAAGACTATGTTCTTACTGTTTTGGTCCATGTTAAAGATGAAAATTTGGTTGTTCCCGAAGCCACTACCAATCAAAGACCTGTTTTCAGCATTAATATGCCGGCTGATGCAACAGGAACATTCAGTGTAATCATTGACAATGATGGGCATTCTGCACAGTTGGTAAACGGCAGTGCCAGCATCACCTCCCAAAAATTAAGTCTGGGCAATCATACTGTCACTGTTGAATATTCCGGTGATTACAATTATGCACATTATTTAAGAAATTACAATCTTACCATCCTAATAGTGTCTAAATTGGATGATATAATTGTTCCAAAGCTCACAAACAATCCTGAACCTGTCTACAGTATCGATTTACCTGATGATGCGACAGGAACGTTTATTGTAGATGTCAATGGAACACAATACTCAACTCAAGTCGTCAACGGCAGTGCTGAAATAAAAGTCCCTAAATTGGATGACGGCGAATACAACATTACTATAACCTATTCCGGTGACGGCAAGTACTCTTCAGCCAGCAAATCCTCAATGATGACTGTAGTCAATCTGAAGCCATTCCCAGAATTCAGTCAAAATAAGGATGCCGAAATTGTCTATTCAAACAGCTATTCATATACAGTCCTTTTGACTTTTCACAGAAAACCTGCTGCAGGACAGACAGTTAACATCATATTTAATGGAATCAGCTACAAATGTATCACTGACAATAATGGTTATGCCACATTGAATATTAATACGAAAATCAAAGCCGGTACATATAATATAATTGCGAGATACGGCAATATTGAGGTTTCAAATAGGATTAAGATTAATCACCTGATTAAGGCAAGCATTAAAATGATGAAATCCAAAAGCCTCAAGGTGGTTGTAACATTAAGCAAGGTCAATGGTAAATTCCTGAAGTCTAAAAAAGTGCGAATAGTATTAAAAGGCAAAAAGTATGTCTCAAAAACCAATAAGAAGGGTGTTGCAAAATTCAAAATAAGTAAAAAGGTTTTATCAAAACTTAAGAAAGGCAAAACATACAAGTGCCAGGTGTCATATGGTGGGGATAAGATAGTTAAAAAATTCAAAATCAAAAAATGGAGATTAATTAATCTCTAATTTTTTTATTTTATTTATTTGATGATATTTTCAATAAATTGGCAATTCATCAATAGTTCTAACCATATCCCTTGCAGTCTGTGTCTTATTGTCCTGGCTATCTATTTGAGCAGTTTCAAATAAAATCACATTGTAGTTCTTTTCAGAAAGAGGTATTGTCACCCATTCGGGAGATGTGCCTGAATTGACTTTAAGAACAGGATAACTTAAATTTTCACCTATCTTTCCTGCATACTCCATTGTTACATTTGATCTATTATCAATGACACCAACATATCTCTGTGTATCCCAGTATTCTTCCATTTCATGAGCGTCAACGATAATGTATGGATCGTACTTCTCAATATCTGGAAGAACAAATTCATTGGCTAAGAGTTCTCCCATATGTCTATTTGTATCATAATCGCTTGTATTCATTCCGCTATCTTTGAAATTAAGCTTAATGAAGTATACGATAAACTTTTTATTAAGGTTATTTTCTTTAGTAAAATTCATTATTGTTTCATTTGTAGCATTATGGATGCCACTTTCAAGGCTGTGGACGCCTAATATCATTATTGCAGTATCGCTTGATGATGAATTACCGCATGTTATTTTATAAACGGTTCCGTTAGAGTTATTTCCAATTATTGTTGTATACTCATCTAATCCTTGACCGTTCAGAATGTCCTGTTGTATTAAGGTTGATATACCTGCAAAAATAATTAATAATATCAGTAAGGATAATAAGATTTTAATTATTTTTTTCATTGTAATCAGTTATATGTTTGTCTTCAATGCATATAAAGTATTAATGTATTATTGAAGCAATGTTAAAAATTTGTTTGATGATTAAAGATTTTATAATATTTTGATAACAATTTAAATATATTTAAATAAATTAATATTTTTTGTATAATGAAAATAAATCAGGATTACATTAATTTTAAGAACATTTTGATAAATATGTCTGATATTATTATGTTATTTTAAAATGATGCTTTGATGATGGGGTTCAAACATATATTTAAAAACTCATTTTCATGTTTAATGAAATAATGGTATTTTTTTTACATGGATATAAATAAACATTAAATATGATAAAAAACACTATTTATAATGATGGTGGAAAGTAAATTTTTAAATAGTTCAAATGATAGGCATGCGGCCGTTACTGATGGTGTTTTTGCAATCGCCATGACAATACTTGTTTTGGAAATTGCAGTTCCAACGATTACTGATATCTCATCAGGTGTTGCTTTGAACGAATATTTCATCAACTCTCTTGCACCGTCAATCTTGATATATTTCATAAGTTTTTATATTGTATATAATTTTTGGGAAAATACGGTTATTCTTTTTAATTTCAGTAAGATAAGCTATGGCATATTGACCTTGAATATGATTACGATGGCATTTGTCTGTTTGATACCATTTGCAACTGGATTTATTTTCAAGTTTTACAATTACACCAATTCAAACATATTCTTTTCATTATTGATATTATTAATCAGTTTACTGTACATACTTATGTTCTTTTTGCTGATTAAAAATAATTTTGAAGGGTATTTTGCTAAAAAGGATGAATTAAAAACTACTTTGAATGATTCTCGTAATGATGGAATCGAATTGCCTAACTTGAAATTATATATGAGAGGTATTACATTAACATTATTCTATCTTTTGTTGGCGCCGGTTATCAGTTCATTGCTGTCCCTTATATTGGCATTTTTATCTCCAGTAGCAAGCATATTGTCTTTTTTATTGACTTTAATTCTGGTATTTTTTATTCGTACAAAACGTTTTGGCAAAGATAATTTTGATGAAATAAATTTAACTGATGATGAAAAAGAACTTATTGGCAATATCCGTAGATGTATCTATGGAGAATAATGTGGCAAAACCATTGCATTTGGTAAAAGTTATTTTAATATTGGGTTATATCTTCACCAACATCAATGAGGAATGGCATTGAATATGTGCTGAAAAACTTTTCATATTTCTAAAACTTTGGGTTCACATATTCCCGTAGAAAAGATGTTTTACTAACACTTCTGTAACATTTTCTGTAATAAAGTTTGAATTAATTGTTTAATTAATTTTCTCCATAAAAGAATATTTTATTTAAAATTTAACATTTGGTTTTTAAATTATAAAAATGCGTAATATTACTAGAATTACGGCTATTAGTATATATAATTTAATTGTACCATTCCAGCTTCTAAGATTAAATGGCAATATTTTATCTAACAAATCCGGGGATAATAACACGAATAATATGGCTATTGAAAATATTGATTGCAATAAATTGGATGTAAAATATGATGAAACTAAAATGTCTTTGGCATAGTCATTTAAACAGATTCCAATTAGTATGCTTAATGGAAATCCAATAAAATAATACATCACCGGATGATATCCTAATGTATTTTCATAATGGATGTTTCCCATTTCATCTTCTTTTTGAACACGGCAATTTTCATCATCGAATACATTAAGTCTCAATAACATGAAAATTAAGGGTATTTGCTGTGATAAAAACATTATGACTGCAGAATTTGGACCAGAAATTTTGAGATTTGGATAAAAGAACATCAGTGAAAGACCTAAATTCAGAATGCCAATAATATAAAACACTACAGAGTAATTCATTCCGATATGGTATTTTGAAACTAAACCATATTTTCTATCAAACCAATCTCTTTTATAGGTAAAAATGGCCATAAGTGCACTTATTACAGTCAAAGAAAATACTGTGAAAAATATGTTTGTTGAGGGTATTACAGATATCAGAATTGAAAGGATAATTCCTCCTACAAAACCTAAAATAAAAATATATATTGAATATATTTTAAGTTCTTCAGAATCTAAAAGCAACCATGGCTTGTTAATAATTGAAAAAAAATCGTTGTGCATTTATTAAACCTACTTTCAATAATTAAAAAATGTAATCTTTTTTTTACTGATGTACTATTTATATGTAGTTACTTTTAAAATTTTGGGTTGACATATTCCCAAACTTCTTCAAAACTGGTTTTAACGCCAAGCTTGGTATATTCACGAACAAGTGTGTTGATGTCTCGCTCAAGCAGTTCCTTTGAAATTGGATTGTCTAGAACCACGGATTGTGAAACGTCAATAATCACAGGTTTTTCATCCAAATTCAGGAGATTATAATTGGACAGGTCTCCATGAACGAGCTTTGCATCGTTTACAAATCGTTTCAAATCAACAAGCAACAGGTTCCAGAATTCATTTGGATCTTGTGGGGGCTGGTTTCTGACAGGTTGTGCAGGGTTTCCATCCTCATCACCAATGAATTCGATTAGCAATACATTGTTTGCACTTGTTATAGGTTTTGGAACTCTGACTCCTGCATTTTCAAGTCTTGTAAGGTTTTTATACTCCTTTGTCACCCAAGAGTAAATGATTTTTCTTTTGTTTTTAGTCTTGACATTGAATCTTGGGTCGCCCTTAAGGTAATAATCCATTTTTTTAAAATCAGATGTGGCTATCCTATAAATCTTGACCGCAACAAATTTTTCATCATCTGTGATTCCGGTTAAGACATTAGCCTCTTTACCGGTACTTATGGCACCGTTTAAAACATCAATGTATCCTTGATTAGCTAATTTATAAAGGGTTTCTAGTGTGATTTTGTCAAAAACTTCATTTCCGGTTTTTCTCTCTGAACTGTCCTTTCTTCTTTTTTCGGAATGAATTTTTGCATGTTTGGCGTCTGCTTTAGCTACTTTCGGATCCATTATAATCAAAAAAAATAAGTAAGTGAGACTACATTTTCAGGTAGCCTTTTCTTTCAAGCCAATTGGATTCTGTTTTTGTGTATCTCCAGATTACATCGGCTTTTTCATCAGATTGGAAATCCCATGGTTTTACTAAAATTACGTCGCCTTCACGTATCCAAATACGTTTTTTCATTTTTCCAGGGATTCTAGTCATTCTAATATGGCCGTCAGCACAACGAACTTTTAATTTACCGTGTCCCATAATTTGTTCAACTACTCCAGGGATTTCTCCTTTTTTAGGAGTTCTTACCCTTCTATACTCTTGTTGTTGGTTGTTATTAGGCTTAGACAAATACTCTCCTCCAAAATAATAATATAATCTTATCCAATAGATTAAATTATTTATATTTATAGTAATATATTATATATTAATTTATTGGATTTTACT
>CADBHR010000072.1 GCA_902794475.1 uncultured Methanobrevibacter sp.
AACAGACGTTGTCCTCAGTAGTGATAGTGATACTGACGGAAACGTAGCCGATGAAAATACGAATCAAGATAAAACAAATACAACCACTATACCTGAGAAGGAAAAGTATGAATATAAAGAGGATTCTGCTAATAAAACCATCTCAGTCAACGTGAAAGACAACAAAACACAAAGCAACATTGATGTGAACAAAAATGAATTGTCTGTTATGAACGGAAATAAAAACATTTCCTTTGAATATAACGCTACAATCATTAAAATAACCGAAACATTACCTGTTGGAAACTACAATCTGACAATCAAATATCTGGGTAATGCGCAATACAATACTTCACAAGCAATAGTTGCCGTGAAAATATTCGGAAACAAGACAATCGAAACTGAAACCAGTGTAGTTTGCAATGGAAGAGATATCGAAGTTCCAGTTAAAGTATTCGATCAGGTAGAATACATTGAATTAGTCAAAGACAACTTTAATTTGACTTTAGTCTATACAAATGAAACTGGAAACGTGACCAATTTAACAATCAGTGATTTTGACCTTGAAAAGAAAGATGAAAACAATAGTTACGCAATCAAATTCGCAACAAATGTTAAATTGATATCAGCAAGCTTGATTATAAATTATGCTAATGCAACCGAACCGAAAACTGTTGGTATAAAAGTTAGTACCGAAGTGAAAGCTGAAACCGACAAAGACAAATTTAAATCTGAAGAGATTAAAAACATCAGTATCACAATCAAAAACGGCAATGAAATAACTAACTTTAACTATACAAATTCAAACATTACCTTTGAATTGAAAGCAGAAGGAAAACACAATATAACAATCCTATACAAAGGTAATGAAAGTTACAATGCATCAAATACCACAATTGAAATTGGTGTTTACGGTGCAAACCAAATCAAAGTTCCAGAACTTGTCGTAAGCGATGACGGCAAAAAAGTTGAAATTCCAATTACAATATTCAACGGTCTTGAAAACATCACAATCGACAAGAACAACTTAACATTGAATTTAACTTACACAAACGAAACTGGAAACATCAATACTGTAGCTGTAACCGGTTTCGATATTGAAGACGGAAAAATAATAATTGGAAATATTGGATATCCGCTAACAAAAGCTAGCTTGACCATTGACTATGTCAATTCAACCGGTGCAAAAACCGTTAAAGTCAACTTGCTCACCATCGTTGATGCAACATCAGCAAGTGAAAAATACAGGTATAATGAAACCAACAACATTACTGTTAAGGTATTTGACTATGCTGGAAATCAATTAAATATCACTGCTAAAAACTTAACAGTTCTTGATAACGGCAAAAATATCCAATTCACATTAGTTAACACAACAATGAATGTGGTATTAACTGAAGGAGTGCACAATTTAACAATTATATACAAAGGTGATGAAACCTATAACTCATCAAACAAAACAATTGTATTAAAAGTATATGGCGATTTAAGAATTGAACCTAGTCCAAGTATCATATTGGATGAAGATGAAAATGCAACAATTTTCATAAATCTCAATGACGGTGCAGATTTAGTAGAAATTGATCAGACTAAATTGAGCATTACCATTTTCTACACTTCAGGTAACAAAACCTACAACAGAACAGTTACCGGCTTTACTTTAAATGGACAGAATGTTACATTTAAATTGGAAGAGAATATTGACTCAGCATATGTTGACATCAAATATGATACCAATCTAACCGGAAAAACAGATGTTAAAGTAAACACTGTAATTACCTGCAATGATACTTTAACATATGGTGAAAGTGAAGTGAAAAACTTCACTATTGAGGTGAAAGGAACAAATGGCCATGCATTAAACCTTACCGATAAAAACATTCAGGTGTTAAAAGACGGCAAAGCTCTAAACATTGCAGTTAACGGCTCAGTCGTTACCATTAATGATGTATTGAAATTTGGTCTTTACAACTTAACAATAAAATATCTTGGAACAGCAACATATCTTGAATCCAATAAAACTGTTGTTTTAAGCATTTATGGAATCAATGCAACTTCAAAAGCTAGTATAAACTCAACTTTAAAAGGTGAAATTAAATTTGATATCATAAACGGTAATGAAACACTTAACATTATTGCAAAAGACTTGAAAGTTAATCTCACATATAAAAACGGAAATGACACCATAATTATCCCATGTACAGTTGATAAAATAATGAATGGAACTCTATTTTTCACAGTTGGAGAAGGCAACTTCACTTCCGCAATATTAAACATCAAATATAACAATACTGAAATCAACATCACTTTAAACAGAGTTTACAACGTTAAAGTTGAAGCGATTAACAGTGTTGTTGAATATCAAAGCGGAAAATTAATCTACAAGCTCACTGATGTGGATACAAATGAAGCACTAGCAAACAGAACAGTTGACTTAGAGTACAGAATAGTAACCGGTCAAATTACCGTAAGTGGTGTGAGTGGCAGTGGAATCACAATCATTTCTACCATATCCAATAAAACTGATGAAAACGGAATATTAACTGTTGATAACAACAAAATGAATGGACAAGGATGGGGATTCATGGATGCAGGCAATACTACTGTTACCATCAAATCCGGTGCATTCAATAAAACAATCGGAAATAGTCAAAACATAACCATTAACAAAGCAACAATTAACATCAAAATCGACAATTACAAAGAGTACTACGGCAGTGAAAAAAAGATTAAAATTACTGTAACCAATGTTGCAACTGGAGATCCAGTTAAAAATACAATTTTACATCTTTACTTGCCTGTTACAACTCAAAAAGATTACTATTTCCAAACCAACGAAAATGGTACCAGTGAAATCAACGTAAACGGATTTGTCGGTGGAACTTATGATTTAACCGTAAGCAACAATGACACTAAAAACATTAATAACAGAAGTACTAAAGGAAGTTTCACAATTCTCAAAATCCCTGTTACCCTTACTGCCAAAGACGTTACAGTTTACTATAATTCTGGAGTTACCCAAACAATTAAGGTTACCAAAAACGGCAAGGCTGTAAGCGGAATGTATGTATTACTTAGAATATACAGCACTTCTAAAAAATACAATGACTACCTGTTCCAAACAAACAAACAAGGTAAAATTCCATATAGTGCTTCATTAGCAGTCGGCAAACATAAAGTTATCATCGCTTCTGCAGATAACAGATATAACTTTAAACAGGCTACCAAAACTATTACAGTTAAAAAGGCCAGTGCTAAAATAACTGCTAAAAAATTAAACACATACTACAAAGGCGGAAAGTACTTCACTGTAAAATTGACCAACACTAAAACCAAAAAAGCAATCTATGATGCAAAATTGAATATCAAATTATTCATTTCAAAAACCAGATACTACAACTACAACGGTAAAACCGCTATGAACGGTCAAATAAGATTATCACTTGACCAATTGAAACCGGGTTCCTACAAAGTTGTTATTGCAGGTAAAGACAATAAAAACTACGCTGCCAAAGAGGTTACATCAAAGATTGTTATTAAAAAGACTCCGGCAAAATTAACTCCTAAAAAATTGACCGCTAAAAAAGGCGCTAAAAAATTCTTTAAAGTCACTGTTAAAAACAAAAAGACTAAAAAAGCAATTTCAGGAGTTAAACTTAAAGTCAAAGTATATACTGGTAAAAAAGCAAAAACCTTCACTGCTAAAACCAATGCAAAAGGTATTGCAAAAATCAGTACTGCCAAATTGAAAGTTGGAAAACATAAAGTTGTAGTTGCTTCTGCAAACAAGTATGTTGTCGCTAAAAAAGCAAAATCAACTATTAAAATTAAAAAATAAGAGAAATTAATTTTCTCTTAACCCTTTTCTTTTTTTAAAAAAAATTATTCTTTTTTGTATTTCGCATAGAAACCATCAGTATCCGCATAGATTGCATAAAATCCGTATTCTTCCGCTTTTTTTATTGATGATTTGATATACTGCCTTCCCCATGAGGTGATTGCCTTTGCACAATCAAAGGAATACCATCTGAACCGTGGAAAGCCATAAATTCCATACATTGTATTTGCCAATCTCTTGATTGCCTGTTGCTGTACATCCAAGGCGATCTTTTCACGAGGGTCATCTGATGCCTTCATCTGACGCTTGATTCTGAATCTTTCCTGCAATATTTTATCAATGACAGATGGAATGAATCCCTGTGGAGATTTTTTGAATTTGACGCCATGTTCGGGAGAAATATTGTAATCATCATCGTTTTCAACCTCTCCTAAAGTCATTACATCCGGAGAAATGTTTTTTGAAATGATAATGCTCGGATACAAGCTCCTGAAATCGAATTGAACCAAATTCTCATGCAAACCCTTTTCGGGTTCCCTTACGTATCCCCCTTCATTGTCTTCAGCAGAGGCACGGTCTGCAAAGTTTGACCCCTGTTTATTGGGCACAACTTCACCATCAAAATAAGCCTGTTTTACCAAAAACCATTCCGCCTGCTGACCTGTTGCCATACGGGATACATCAAATAGGGGCTGACCTATAATACGAGTAAGTTCCAGATTAAGCGGCAAGGTCTGTTCTGCAATTTTTAAAGTGGACACCACATCATCAAGGGAATAATCAAATAACGTATCAAGTTCGTCACCTTCATTGTCCCAGAACTCCCAGATGCGATCGCCTGGAACATCTATCTTTTCCTCGCCGAAGAGTTCATAATAAACCCTTTCTAATGTATACCTATCCAGCGTCATATATCTTCTCATAACAAGATACAAATCCACATGAATCAATCCCTTAAAGGATGCCGCATTCGCATATCCCCTTCTGATAAATTTAACATCGGATTCATCCATTCCAATATCCAAATCGACATCGAGCATCTTTGCCCTATCCTTAAGATACGGAAAATCAAAATTATCAGAGTTGTAGCCGACTATTATATCAACATTATTGTCTTTGATGATTTTTACAAACTCCTCAATCATTTCCTTTTCAGATGAAACCTGGTTTACAAAGTTTTCCTTATCTTCAGAGTTTGTTTTGGTGGATATCACCTGATTTATGCCAAAATTACTGGCAACCCCAATCATGATGATTTCATCTTCAGCCGAATCAGGCATTCCATGAGGGTTTCTGACTTCCAAATCAAAGCTCAATATCCTGAAATCCTGAGGATATTCCTCTGCCCTCTGCAGTCCACCAGTCAATTTTATTATTCTGATATCCTGTTTTGTGGAATCCAAATCCATGAATGTTTCCAGCTCATCACCAATTGCCGTTACTTCAGTCATCGGAATCACATCCCGATCCATCAGGTATCGTCGGTAGAATGGAATGTCAAATTCCCTTATTTGGATTACGCTTTCCAAATCTCTTATTGCATCACGATTCTTTGCAAGTTCCTGAGGATGCTTGAATGTGACCTTAACGAATTCCGATTCGATTTGAAAATCCTTTTTCATTACCCTTTCTATCCTGATTACATCGATGTTATCCTCAATTTCAGACATGCACTCCTCAATATCATCTGACATCACATACAGGTAAGGTTCAAAGGTATCATCTATTAGAATTATGTTTTCATCACCTTTTTTTGAAAATAATCTGATTACAGGTTTATCTTCATAGGTAACATAATCTATATCCAAAATCACTACATTTTCCTGCATCTACTCGCCCCCAAGGAGATATTCCTTTCTGTAGTTATCTAAAACAGTGTATGTAATTCCCAAAATTAGAGGTCCAACTATAAAACCGACTATTCCATAAACAAGAGGTCCTGACAGGAATCCGACAAGCAATATCAACGGATGGATGTCAGCATAATGACTTGATACGGCAGGCCTTATATACATATCCACTGTACTTAAGAAAAATCCGAAAAGAAGAACTACAATAGCTCTCGGATAATTTCCAGCCATAATATCCATAATAAATAATGCCCAATAGATAGGCCATGGTCCAAATACTGGAATGAGCTGCAATATACCGGTTATTACCCCTAAAAAGATTCCGAATGGATATCCGAGAAGAGAGTAACCTATTGCCCCAAATATGCCTATTATTACTGAAGTCAAGAAGTGTCCATAGAAAATGCTTCTCAAAACATCCTTTACTGACTGAACTGTCTTGTCAAAGAAATCCTTTGAATCATCAGGAACAAATGACCTTATGAACTGAAGAAAATCACTTCCATCACGAACGAAGTAGAACACTGAACAGACCAGAATAAATAAGTCAAGAGTAACATTCATCATGCTACTTACAAACTTGACAAGATAATCCAGGACATATTTTCCAATATCCTGGAGCGATGAAGTTATTGAAGCTGAAATGGAATTTATATCAAAATTCCATGGCAAGTAAGTGGATAATGATGACAGTAAGGAATTGATGTCAACATACATACTTGAAGATAATGTGCCGGATAATATCGTCATAATCTCCATTACAATATATGCAATCAGCAATATCAACGGTATCAAAATAACTACCATCGCAAGCAATATTGATATTGAGCTGAACTTGAGCTTTGATTGGATTTTATTGGCCACAGGCTTTACTCCATATGCCAGAATTGCTCCAAGAACAATCATGTTCAAAACGGGAAATACAATCATTAATGAGATAACCACCAAAAATATTATCAAAAGCACTGGCGGAGTCAAGTGTTCTTTAATGTCAATTCCCATTTTATCATACCCTTAATCAGTATTTTACGCCTGAGGCATCCCTTCTGTATTTTGCAAATTCAGTGATTTTAGTAATCTTGTCGTTTTCAAAAACAGGACCTTCCACACAGATTCTCCATCCTTCACTGTCAACACAACACTGACCACACACTCCCAGTGCACATTTCATGTATCTTTCAAGAGAATATTGGCCATTTATTCCTGCATCTTCAAGGATATCAAAGATTCCCTTCATCATTATCTCAGGTCCGCAGACAAATGCATAATCATAAGTTGAATCTTCAAGCAAATCGCTAAGACAATTTGTTGCAAATCCTTTAAATCCAAAACTTCCATCATCAGTGCATGGGTAAACACTGACCCCTGACTTTTCAAGTGAATCCAAAAACAGCAATTCATCTTTTGTCTGGGCAGCTGAAATGACACTGACCTCATTATTTGGAGCCAAATAACTGGCAATGGCATTGACCGGAGCCATACCTACTCCACCACCGATAGCTATGATTTTTTTGCCTTCAAATGAATTGTCAAATCCGTTTCCGTAACTTCCCCTAACTCCAATTTGGTCTCCAACCTGCAAATCATGCAGCTGGGAAGTGAACTCACCGATGTTTTTAACGGTTATGGCAAGCTCGTTGTCATTGATTTGAGATATTGACATGGGCTTTTCATTATTGAAATTCCAGATCATTAAAAACTCGCCGGGATTAGGTTTTCCAAGTGTTTCAAAATCCCAATCGAATTTGAAGGTTTTAATTGTAGGAGTTTCAGTGACAATTTCCTTAATTTCAACGATTTTCGGTTCATTAATCATGTGCAATCCCCACCATTTCATCAATTGAAGAATAACCTTTGTCTTTCATGAACTCTTCAAGGCCCTGATTGATTTTACCGAATACCTCTACACCCTCGTCCATGATGGCAGTGCCTATCTGGACCGCACGGGCGCCTGCAAAGATAAATTCGACAACATCTTCAAAAGTATAGATTCCTCCAACACCAATCAATGGAATGTCCACAGCCTCATAAACTGAATAGACATTGCTGACAGCAATAGGTTTTATGGCCTTACCGCTCATTCCGCCTGACTTATGGAACAGCACAGGCTTTGCAACATCAATATTGATTTTCATTCCAGGACCCAATGTGTTGATTAAAGACAGACAATCTGCCCCTGCATCCTCACAGGTCTTTGCGATTTCAGTAATGTCAGTAACATTCGGAGTTAATTTGGCAATGATAGGCACATCGGAAGCGTCTTTTGCAGCCGATACGATAGTATGGCTCAAGTTACAGTCCTGACCTATTGATGCACCATAGCCTTCCATTGCATGAGGGCATGAGATGTTGAGTTCAATCATGTCAACATATTCCTGAACTTCCTCAACAAGCTGTGAAAACTCAAGAGGGTTTGCCCCGTAAATTGAAGCAATAACCACATTGTCCTCATGATCAATCTTTTTCAGCTCTTCCTTGAAATTCTCAACACCCGGATTTGAAAGGCCGATTGCATTCAGGATCCCCCCATCAACCGCTACGGTTGTCGGATTCGGATAGCCCGGATGAGGATTAAGTGAAAATGATTTGGATACGACTCCTCCAGCACCTGACTTTAAAATCCAGTTCATTGATGAGGCATTGCTTCCCATAATTCCTGCCGCCAACATCAATGGATTTCTAAATTCTACTCCACAAACGTTTGTTTTCAACATAATATCAACTTTGTAATTAATTGTTTAATTAGTTTTTGTAAATTTATCAATGATTTCCTTGACAATTTCTTCATTTGCCTTTGTCAGATTAGCGATTTGCTCATCCTGTTTTTGAATTATAGAATCCTTTTGGGCAAGCAAATCCTCATAGGATTTGGTGATTTTCTTAAGCTGAAGTTCCAGATTCTCGGTATTTTTGCTTAATTGCTCCTTGTAATCATCAATCAATGACCTCAAATACTTCACTTGGTCATGCTTGTCCTCAATGATGGCTTCCTTTTCCCTGATTTTTTCCTGCAAGTCATCAAGCTCATTGATTCTTGCCTTGTCATAATCGATTTTTGTGTCGAGCTTGTCCTCCAAATTCTTTTTCTCATATTTTAATTTGGTGGAATACAGCTTCAGCTTGTTGATTTGCTCGTTTTTATCCTGAAGTTCCATATTAAGCTCATCGATTTCGGCATTCTTAAGTTCCAACTCATATCTTAAATCATCCAAACTCTCTTTTGACATACAGTTAATAGTTTAAATTTCATGATAAAAATAGTTTAAAGAAAAACCATACCTCCAAATAATTCAATGCACTTATTGAAAA
>CADBHR010000073.1 GCA_902794475.1 uncultured Methanobrevibacter sp.
GTCAATTTCTTCGAAAGCTTTGAGAATGTGGCATTCAACGGTAGATTTATAGGTAATAACGCTACTTATGGTGGTGCAATAGCTGTTAAAAACGGAGCTATTGAAGATGTTTTATTTATCAATAACCATGCACAATATGGTGGAGCTGTATATGCTCATGATAACTTGAACATTTTGGATTGTGAATTTATTAATAACACTGCTGCCCAACAAGGTGGTGCCGTATATGTTGAAAGCTATGTTTCAAATTGTAAATTTGATTCCATATTCATTAATAACACTGCACGCCAAGGTGGAGCAATATTCTTTAACAATGAAACAGGTAATAACTTGATTAATGGATATTTCGAAGGTAACCAGGCTGTAAGGATTGGTGGAGCAATTTGTTTCCAAGCTAAATCTCATGATAACATAATTTCAGCTGAATTTTATAACAATAGGGCAAATGCCGCTAGTGGAGGTGCAATATTTTTCCGTACTGTTGCTGAAAACAATCAATTTGAATGCCTTTTCAGAGGCAACCGTGCTGTTTACGGTGCAGGAATATTTTTCTACAATAAGGCAAACAATAACAGATTCAATTGTGATTTCACCTTTAATGTGGCCGAGTCATGTGGAGGTGCATTGTTTTTCTACAACACTACAGATAATAATAATTTCACAGGCAGTTTCGTCAATAACTCTGCTTTGGGACTAACTGCTGATGAAATCAAGCAACGCCATATTCACATGTGATTTCATTAACAACACTGCAGCCAAAACAGGAGGGGCAGTAAACTATAGGCAAACTCCACATAACATTACATTCAACGGTAATTTCGTTAACAATACTGCATTATATGGTGGAGGAGTCAATTTCTTCGAAAGTTTCGACAATGTGACATTCAATGGTAAATTTATAGGCAATAGCGCTACTTATGGTGGTGCAATAGCTGTTAAAAACGGAGCTATTGAAAATGTTGAGTTTATCAATAACAGTGCAGAATACGGAGGAGCAATATTCTTTGAGGATGCTGGTGAGGTAAACAATTGTAACTTCACTCATAACACTGCTTCTGATGGTGGAGCAATAGTAGCTTGTGGGGATTTAGCAATCAGCAATTCAATATTTGAAGATAATGTTGCGACTTCTGGAACAAACCACATAAGCTTAAAGGAAAATGCTAAAGTCACATTAAGCAATGTTGTTCCTGAAAATCTCGGACAGATATATGCTTCTAACTTAACAGCTGATGTTAAAGATGTTATTTATGGAGATACTGTAAAAATTGCGGTTAAACTTTCATATAATACCATTCCAATGGCTGGAGGTATTGTTTCAGTTGTAATCAACAACAAAACATATTCTGCTGATATTGATAATGGAACTGCGACAATTGAAATTCCAAATCTTGATGTAGGTGAATATAACTGTGATGTTGTATTTGGTGGAAATGAGAACTGCACTAATGCCACTCAAAATGTTAATTTCAAAGTTGAAAAACAAGATATTGCAATCATTGCAGGCAACAAAGCATATGTGATCAACTATGGCGGAAAATACTCTGTTGTTGTTAAAGACATTAACAATAAATTGCTTTCCGGCATAAAATTAACATTTGTATTGAATGGCAAAACTTTAGGAACAGTTAATACTAATTCCAAAGGTGTTGCAGCAATCACTTTATCTGCAAAAATCCTTAAAACTGCAAAAGCAGGCAAGAGGAATCTTGTTATTAAATTCGCAGGTGCGGATATCTACAAGTCTACATCAAAAACTGTGAAAATAACAATCAATAAGGAAAAAACAAAAATCGTCGCTAAGAAGAAAACCTTCAAAAAAGCCCAAAAAGTCAAAAAATACACAATAACACTAAAAAACAGCAAAGGAAAAGCAGTTAAAAAAGTGAAAGTTACTTTAAAGGTTAAAGGAAAAACATATGCTGCAAAAACAAACGCCAAAGGTAAAGCTATCTTTAAAATAAAAAAATTAAGCAAAAAAGGCAAATTTAATGCAGTTGTTAAATTTAAAGGAAATTCACTTTACAAAGCGGCAAGTAAAAAAGTCAAAATTACTATAAAATAGACTTTTTTACTTTTTATTTTTTTTAATTTTAATTTTTATCTGATATTGATTTTTTAATTGAAAAAAATCATCATATATCTTTATGACTGACTTTAATCGTGTTGTTCACTTTTTCAAGCAAATTTTCCTTAAATTTAAATAGTATTATTCAAATAAATATAGATGACTCATATTTTCGAGTTTTATTAATTTAAAAGGAGAATAAAAAATGGAAATAGGTGAAATATTAAGTGATGCTTTAGTTTATCCATTTCAAGATATTAAAGCATTTGTAATATATCTTATTTTAGGGATTATTCTAGGAATTGCAGTTGGAGGTACTGTTGTAGGGATTTATGCTGGAATTGCGGCAGATAATATTCTTGCCGTTATTGGGTCTGGAATTATAGGCATTGTTGTAGCATTAGTTATAGGATTTTTTATTTCAGGCTATGAATTGGATATTGTCAAATACGGTATTGAAAGAGATCAAAGGGCTCCTGATATTGACTTTGTAAGGCAATTCATCAATGGGGTAAAATATTTCGTTGTATATCTTATTTATATGATTATTCCAATAATCATCAGTGCAATTTTAGCAGTTATCTTCCAACATTGGTTATCCGGAATAATTTCTGCAATTGTAGGCATTATATTTGCTTTAGCATTGATGATGGGTCAATGCAGATTAGCAAAAACTGAAGATTTAGGTTATGCATTATCAATTGGTGAGGCAATTGGCGATATTTCAAGAGTGGGAATTTTAAAACTTATTATATTTGTTATTTTAGTCTTTATTATCGTATTTGTTCTATTGTTTATTGTTCTTGCTATTCTCAGATGGAATTCCACAATTGGTGGTATTTTAATGGGTATTTTAGGTGTTTACCTAACATTCTTTATTGCTAGAGCAACCGGTTTATTATACTCAGATGTATAATTAAACCCATTTTTTTCTTTTTTTTGATGTTGAAATAGACATTATCTAACAAAATTAATTTAATTCAATTCTTTGATATATATCTATTTTTAACCAAACATTAAAATCTGATATGCCTTGTGTTAATGTTAATGGATGAATGATTAAAATGAGATTAAATATCAAAACTTCTTTTTAATTAGTCAAAGATTTCATTATTTTGCCATTAACTATTGGACTATTTATTAATTTTTTTAAAAAATAGATTTGAAAAATTAAAGATATGCGGATAATTGCTCATCCACCATATTATTTTTTTTAGTCTAATTCATTAATGACGGTTCCTTTGGTTTCAGGGAATACCCAAATCCAAAGTCCTACAAGCAGGGCAAATAGCGCTGCAATAGCTATGCCGTAACTTAAATCATAGTATGTTGCAACCAGGGTTATGATTACTGGAGTTATGAATTGTGCTCCGCGTGCAAGATTGAATACAGTTCCAACAGCAGTGTTTCTGATTTTTGTTGGGAACAGTTCTGAGAATAATGCTCCAAATCCTCCAAAAAATCCTGTTCCAAAACCTGTTAGGAACATGAATATATATAGCAACTCAGGAATTTGTTCAATTTGGCTCCAGAAAATTGTTATCATTGATATTCCAAATGCCATGATGAAACTGTATATGGTGAATGCGGGACGTCTTCCCAGCTTTTCGGCTACAAAACCGAAAGTGGTATAACCCGTAAAATCACCAAGTTGGATTATGATAACTCCCATTGTGGTGCCGAGCAATGCCAAACCCCGTTCCTGTTCAAGGTATGTTGGCAGCCATGAATATGTGTACCAGTATGCTGACATTCCGAATATACATAATATTAATGATATCAGGAATATTTTTCTGTGTTCTGCTCGAATTAATTCTCTGAACTCTTTTAGAATGTTCTTGTTTACGTATTCGTCTTTGTTTTTAAGCCAAACATCGGATTCATCAAGATATTTTCTCACGAAAATCACTGCAATTGCAGGAATGATTGAAACGAGAAAAGTCATTCTCCAACCTATAATTGGGGTCACTACTCCTCCTACGATTGATGCTAAAATAACTCCAACTGGAGCGCCAGATTGCATGAAAGCTCCAAATTTAGCTCTTAATTTATCGGGGAATGTTTCATTAATGTATGTCTGGCCGGTAGCCCATTCTCCACCAACACCTAAACCTGTGATGAATCTGAATATCAGAAGGGAATAGAAGTCCCATGTAAATGCGCACAGTAGTGTTCCGATTGAATAAATGATAATTGTCCATTGCAATACCTTTTTGCGACCGTATTGATCTCCTAATGCTCCAAATATTATTCCTCCAAATCCAGTGGCAAATAATGATATTCCTAAACATAAGGAAAGCATTTCTGCAGAAAAATGCAGGCTTGCCTGAAGGTGTGATACTAGAAATGTGAATAAAACCAGATCATAGAAATCAAAAACCCAACCTGCCCAACTTAAAGCAAAAATTCTATAATGATTTTTGTTTAATTTTGTTTGCTCATTCATTAACATATTTTTAACAACCTATAATCTGTTTGGATTTTCTTTAAACATACACTGTTATATAAAATTTAAGTAGGGGATGATATTTAATATTTTTTTAAATAGAGGAGTAATAATTCATTATTTAATGTGTGGGTTGAAAAAAGGGAAAATTTGATTTTTTAAAAAAATAGAGCCGATAAATTGAATATTGCATGCTTTGAAATTTCAAAGCATGGCTAAATCCTGTGGGAATCATCCTCCACCTGGAATGGTATATTTATCATTCACTCCATAAAATATTCCATCACCTTTTCTTTTTTCACTTACATGTAATAATGCATTGTTAAAGATGATGTTCAGTAGCTTATATCCGTCTTTGTCAATGAAATCGGTTAATGGAGCGTTATTTTCTCTTGATTTTAATGCATTTTTTTCAATATCAAAGCATGATGCATAGAGTATTTGTGCTGAATTTTCATCAGCAGACTCTGGAGGATATTTTTTACTCAACTCTTCTGATTCCAAATAACCCTGGAAGTCTTTCCATTCTTTTTTAAGTTCTTTTCCCTTTGAGGTTAATTTACCGTTTTCAAGAAGGTCCCTATAATTTTTGCCATCATATTCATTTTCATTTTCAATGGCTTTGGCAAATTCCTCAAGGTCTTTTTCGAATTTATTTGCAATTGATGGATTGTTGCTTTGCTTTGCCATGAATTTCAGGTTGAATTTTTTATTCTTGTTCATGTTTTTAAGCAAGTTAATTGCAAGTGTTTCAGAGGTTTTCAGTTCCCCTTTATTTGCTATACGAAAGGTTATCTTTTTCATGACTTCCATATCTTCTGAAGTTAATTTGCTGCCTACATCATATGATTCATCCAAATCAATGTCGCATTTGATTTGCTCCTGATTAATTAATTCGAGTATGGTGAGAGATAATGTGTAGATGCCTATCTCCTTATTTTTCGCAAATAATGCTTGTATCATTGAATATGAGTCGTCACTTGGAGGATTTCTGATTTCTTCTGTTGCATGTTTTTTATTCGGGCCTAACATTCCAATCATTCCTACTGGTTTGATTCGTCATCTTTCAAAGATTCAAGATATGCTTCATGAATTTCTTCAGCTAATTCATCGTTTCCTTCGATTATCGGACCGGTATAATCGCAGTCCTTACAGACACATTGTGACCAGTTTTGAGGGATGATCCAATCGACATTTCTGGAACCGCATCTTGGACAAATTTTATGCATTTTCATGTTTAGTCTCCTATATTTTTTTTAATTGTTTGTACTAACAATTTGATAATTGTATATATTTATTATCGATATTTAAATTTTTTTGAATGTAAGTTCTTGCTTCTGTTCATTGATTAAGAGAAATGTGACATAAGTTATATTATTGATGGGGTCATAAAATAATATCAATTACTACAAGGTAGTTATACTTAAACTAAGGGAAAAGATGATACTATTAAGTTTTGATATTGAGGAATTTGATGGGCCTCGTGAGCATGGAGTGGACTATTCATTAGAAGAGGGCATGCAGGTATCGATAGAAGGCACAAATATCATTTTGGATGTGTTGAAGGAAAATGATGTGCGCGCTACATTCTTTTGCACTGGAAATTTTGCCGAAAATGCCCCTGAAGTGATGAATCGAATCATTGGTGACGGCCATGAGGTCGCCTGTCATGGGGTTGACCACTGGCAGCCAAAAGAGACAGACTTTGCTCGCTCAAAAGAGATAGTTGAGGAGGTAATTGGCCGTACTGTCACCGGTTATCGCCAGCCCAGAATGTTTCCCGTTGAGGAATCAGAAATCAGGAGGGTAGGCTACAGATACAATTCCTCACTCAATCCGGCTTTCATTCCAGGCAGATATATGAACCTTACAACTCCCAGAACATGGTTCATTGAAGACGGCGTCATGCAAATTCCCGCATCAGTCACTCCTAGGTTGAGATTTCCGCTGTTCTGGTTGTCCTTGCACAATGTTCCTGAAAGGATATATCATTGGATGGTTCGCCGTGTGCTTCGCCATGACGGATATTTCGTGACCTACTTCCATCCATGGGAGTTTTATGAAATTAAACAACATCCTGAGTTTAAAATGCCTTTCATTATCCGTAACCACAGTGGGCATGAGATGGTTGAGCGTTTGGACAATCTGGTTAAGATGCTTAAAAGCCGGGGCCATAGGTTCATAACCTACAATGAGTTCGTTGACATTCAATCAGATGATTGAATTCATCCAATTTCAGTCTTTGAAAACAATCAATTTTGAAAATATGTAATTTAGAATTATCACTATGACCTGAACAACTATTTTTGATATGGTATCGCCAATTGTCAAAACATCAATAAAAAGATACATCAAAGCGGTATCGACCACGCCTGAAAATATTCTTCCTCCAAAGAACAGTGACATCTCCTTTAGTATATGAGGACTTTTGCTTTCAAATACCCAAATCCTATTGGTGATATATGCAAACAGCACTGAGAAGAACCATGCAATGATATTTGAAATGATATAATTGACGCCCAATATATTTTCAAAAAAGAAATATACAATGATATTGACAAAAAATGTAAAAGCTCCAAAAACAACATATAAAACAAGTTCTCTGTCTAATTTTATCATCATATCACTTCAGTTCTGATCAATATTACTTTCCTTAATAATGAAAATCGGCCGATTTTTAGTTTCAATATAGGTCTTTTCCAAATATTTGCCTAAGGCACCGATTGATAGCAGCTGGATTCCCCCTAATAAAAGGAGTGAACACATTATTGTAGCAAAACCTTGAACCGGATCGGAGTAAAGCAAATATCGAATTACGATTACTATCATGTAAATGAATGCAACTATTGAAAAAATTGTGCCCAGTAGTATTGATATTGTTAATGGCATTGTTGAAAATGCGACCAGGCCTTCTATTGAATATTTGATTAATCCCCAGTATGACCAGGTGGTTTGGCCCGCAACCCTTTCAACATTTTCGTAGCAAATCCATTTGGTATTGAAACCGACCCATTGGAACAGCCCCTTTGAAAAACGGTTATACTCCTTTAATTGCAGTATTGAATCGACGACCTGTCGGGTCATCACACGATAGTCTGTTGCTCCCTCAACCAAATCCATTTTGGTAATTCTTTTAAAGACCTTGTAGAACATGTGTGAAAAAAAGGATTTGATTTTAGGTTCTCCTTTTCTGGAAGTCCTTCTTGCTGCAGCAACATCATAATCCTCATTGGATACGCTCTCAATCATTTCAGGAAGTAGGCTTGGAGGGTGCTGAAGGTCAACATCCATAACGCACACCAAATCTCCAGTAGCATTTTTTAAACCGGCATAAATTGCGGATTCCTTGCCGAAATTCCTTGAAAAAGAAATATATTTGATATTTGAATTTTCATCGGCAAGTTTCTTGATATTATTTAAAGTATTGTCACCGGATCCGTCATTAATAAATATTATCTCAAAATTATGTTCATTCAGTGTTTTATTAATCTCTTTTGAAAAAATTTCCACTGTTTCCTCTTCATTAAAACACGGAACAACAATACTCAATAAATTCATAATGAAATATTTATTTGAAATATTATAAATAATTTCCAATCATAATATTAATCTGAAAAATTAAAAAATAAAAGAGTAGTGTTGAAAATGAACTATTTATCTAAATGGTGCAAGAATACCATGACCTCTTCAAGGTCATGGATGAATTGCACTATTGGGTGTACTATCTTTTTTATTTATTTTTTTTGCGTTTATATTTTTTATTTTGTGTTTTTTGGTGGCTTTTTTAGGTCGTGTATTTTTGTTCAGTATACTTTTTTTTATGGATTTTTAATAATTGCTTGGAGTATGAAAAATTGTTTTGGGTTTGAAAAATTGCTCTGAGTTCGTTATTCGATTACTT
>CADBHR010000074.1 GCA_902794475.1 uncultured Methanobrevibacter sp.
TTTTATGATTGTAAAAGATTGGTGCTCATTCTGCGGCGAATGTGCCGGAGTTTGTCCAAGAAACTTGATTCAAGTAAGAGAATACAGTTTAGTGTTTAATGAAGATGAATGTAAAGAATGCTCAATATGTATTGATGCATGTCCTATTGATGCATTAGAAAGAGAGGAATGATAACATGATTGAAACTGATGTAATTGTAGTAGGTTCAGGACCTGCAGGTTCAAGCGCAGCAAAACACGCTGCATTAGGCGGAGCAAAAGTAATTTTAATGGATAAGAAATCAGAAATTGGATCTCCAAAAAGATGCGCTGAAGGGGTTTCAATCCAAGGATTAGAAAAGTTAGGAATCGAACCTTCCCCTAGATGGGTGACCCAGGAAATTCAGGGTGTAAGGATCCAGACTCCTGACGAAACTGATGTATGGTTGACAAAGGATGAAGTAAAACTGCCTGAAGCAGGTTACATCCTTGAAAGGAAAGTGTTTGATAAGCACATGGCAATGGATGCTGCAAGAGCAGGTGCAGAAATCAAAATCAAAACATTAGTTACAGGCATTGAAAAAATCGAAAACGGTTACATTGTCGAAACCGAATGTATGGGCGAAAAGATTGATTACAAATGTAAAATATTAATCGCTGCTGACGGTCCTGAAGGTCATGTTGCAAGATGGGCAGGCCTCAGGCCGGCTGCAAAACCTAAGGAAATGGAATCAGGTGTGCAATATGAAATGTGTAACGTTGAGTTTGAAAGACCTGGTGTCATTGAATTTTACTTAGGTTCCTGTGCTCCTGGAGGATACGTATGGATTTTCCCTAAAGGTGATGACATTGCAAATGTCGGTTTGGCAATTCTTCCTCACAAGGCTGAAAAAACAGCAAAAGAATACTTGGATGATTTTGTTGCAAAATCACCTTACCTGAAAAATGCTCAGGCTGTTGAGATGAATGTAGGTGGAGACCCTGTCGGTGGAATGACCAAAAAGCTTTATGATGACAATATCCTGGTTGTAGGGGATGCTGCAGGACAAGTAAACCCATTGACTGGTGGAGGAATCATTTCCGGTATGACTGGTGGTATGTGTGCAGGTCAGGTGGCAGCACAGGCAATCAAGGAAGACTGCTCCAAAAAATTCCTAAAACAATACGATGAGATGGCGCATGCAGAGCTTGACCATGAAATCAAAAGATATAAGAAGGTACAGGAATACTTGCTCACATTATCAGATGATGAATTGGACAGCATTGCACATGCATTCCAAGGAGAAAGTTTCGAAAAGATTTCCACCACTGAAATTGTTAAAAAATTAATTAAAGTATCTCCAAAAGCTTTACTTAAATTAGGTAAATTCATATAGGTGTTCAAATTGATTTTAGTTACTGGAGGAGCGGGCTATATTGGTTCCCATACCAATAAGGCATTACATAATGCAGGTTATGACACTGTTGTTTTGGATAATCTCTCAAAGGGATATGAAAATTTTGTAAAATGGGGAAGCCTTGAAAACTACAACATCGGAAGTAGTGATTTGGGTGAAGTTTTTGAAAAATATGATATTGACGGCGTCATTCACTTTGCAGGATTTATTTCAGTAGCTGAATCTGTTGAAATGCCTCAAAAATATTTAAAAAACAATTATAAAAATACTTTAAATCTCCTTAAAGTAATGAGAGAATATAATGTCGACAAGTTCATATTCTCTTCAACTGCGGCGGTTTATGGAAATCCTGAAAAAATTCCAATCCCTGAAGACTCAAACTTAAAGCCTATCAATCCTTATGGACACTCCAAATGGCTTGTTGAAAAGGCACTCGAAAGGGAAGCTGAAAAGGGTGACTTCAACTATGTTGCATTAAGATATTTCAATGCATCCGGATGTGACTTTGATGGTGAGATTGGAGAGTTCCATGACCCTGAAACACATCTGATACCGTTGATATTGGATGCGGCTATCGGAAAACGTGACTGCATTTATATCTATGGTGATGATTATGACACTCCTGATGGGACATGCATTCGTGATTACATACATGTTAATGATCTTGCAGATGCCCATATTAAGGCATATGAATATTTATGCAGTGAAAACGAATCAAACGTTTTCAATTTGGGGAACGGTCAGGGATTTTCTGTTCGTGAAGTCATTGACATGTGCAAAAAGGTCACAGGACGTGACTTTGAAGTCAAAGTCGATGAACGCCGTGAAGGTGACCCTGCCCGTTTAGTGGCGGATTCATCTAAAATTCAAAACAAGCTCGGATGGACTCCACAATATGATTTGGAACAGATTGTCGAGTCAGCCTGGCTATGGCATCAAAAAATCAATGGAATTTAGGTAATGTTCATGGAAAGTCAAAATCATGAATCAAAAATTGATGTTCGTATAATTGTTGGCGGTTTGGATATTGCACAGCTTGTATCAAAAGCCGTAAACAATATTCAGCTTGAAAATGATTATAATATAATAGTTTCATCAATCATTCCAACAGTGGAACTCAGCATTGTCAAAAAGGTGGCTAGCGGTGCTGATATCTTGCTTATTGGAGGATATGGTCATGATGAAACCTATAACATTCTTTACAATGAATTGAAAACTGATTTTAACCATATTGGATTGTTTGATTATAATAACATTATTATTGAAGATGAATCCATTGACTTTAAACTGGCTGAAAAGGAAATTCTTAATTCAATAATAAAATCCACTCTTTCTTATTCCTTGAATCTAATCAACATCCACACTCTGGAAAATAAGCTCATGAAGGTAACTCATAACTATAATAGCCTGTTGGATGATTACAATCAGGTCATCAAGGAGCAGGAAATCCTGAGCCGTGAAAATAATGAATTGCGCCAGGACATTGATGACATCAAATCCGACTATTCTGCATTCAAGTTGCGTTATGAGGATATCTATTCAAAGGAAATATTGGAAGTCTTCAATCTCAATGATTTGTGGCAGGATACATTCAGACAGGACTTAACAGATGAGGAAAGGATTGTCATTGCTACAAATAAGTTCAAACCGAATAACATTATTGTTGGCCAGGGTTTTATTGCAGCAGAGTCCCGCAATAAGGCTATTGAATGGCTGAACATCGTAAGGACTGCACTGATTTTTGTAGATGATAATGAAGATGATTTGAAAAAAGAATTGGATTCTGATGATGAAAGTAAAGCTCCTGAAGTGGCGGATGATTATGAAATCCCGAACAATTTTGAAAACTTCTGGGACTAAAACATTAATTATTTTATACTAGTTTTATCATAAATATAATTATACTATTTTAATGGGAGTTTGCATATGCAAGGAGAAATGGAAGACAAATGCGGTATTGTTGGAATTCATTGTAAGGACGATTCCAAGGATGTTGCACCACTAGTTTATTATTGTTTGTATGCTTTACAGCACAGAGGTCAGGAATCAGCAGGAATCGCTAGTTTTAATCAGGAAAATGGTTTTAAACATTACTATGGAATGGGTTTGATAACCAGCGTATTCAGTGATCAGGAAATCCAAAATCTTGAAGGAAATATGGCGATAGGTCATGTGAGATATTCAACCACTGGTCAGTCAAAAGTTGAAAATTCACAGCCTTTTGTAATTGATTTTGGTGATGGATTCATTGCAATGGCTCATAATGGGGACATTGTTAATTCCAATGAGTTAAAACAGGAACTTATTGATGAAGGATTCTATTTCAGGTCTGATTCCGATTCTGAAGTAATCTGTTACATGCTTAAAAAAGAGCATTATGATAAAAAGAAAGATGTTTTGGATGCTATTGATGCAGTATGTAAAAAACTTGTAGGATCTTATGCATTGACTATTTTAATTGACGGCGAATTGTATGGGGTAAGAGACCCTATGGGTATAAAACCTCTTGCTGTTGCAAAAAAACAGGATAAATTTATTTTAGCTTCTGAAACCGTTGCATTTGATGTAATTAATGCTGAATTTGTTCGAGATATTATGCCGGGGGAAGTTATTCACTTCAAAAACGATGAAATAAACTCCCACATGTTGGAAAGTGCTGGAAAATGCAAACTTTCTCATTGTATGTTTGAATATGTTTACTTTGCAAGACCTGACAGTACAATAGATGGCATTAATGTTTATAATACAAGAATGAACATCGGAGCTCAATTGCATAAGTTATATCCTATTGATGCTGATGTTGTAATTCCGGTACCTGATTCATCAATTCCGGCGGCTATCGGTTATTCAAGAGCTTCTGGAATTCCTTATGGTGAAGGTTTAATTAAAAACAGGTATGTCGGAAGGACATTTATTATGCCAACCCAGGAAGAAAGGGAATTGGCTGTTAGGCTTAAGTTAAATCCTATAAAAGATGCCATTAAAGGCAAAAAGATTATTCTAATAGATGACAGTATTGTTAGAGGAACCACTTCAAAACAATTGCTTGACCTTGTAAAAGAGGCAGAACCTGCAGAAATTCACTTCCTTGTAGGTTGTCCTCCTGTAATCTCTCCATGTTATTATGGAGTGGCAATGGCAACCAAAAATGAATTGATTGCAGCAAATTACAGTACTGAAGAGATTCAAAAACAGCTGGGTATCGATTCTTTAGGTTATATTACCATTCCTGCTTTGGTTGAAGCTATTGGAATGTCTGAAGAGAAATTATGTTTAGGATGCATAAATGAAGATTATCCTACTGAAATTCCTGAAGGACTGGAAGCTGAAACTTACTATAAACCTTAGATGAGCATGGTTGAATTATTGGCTCCTGCTGGAAATTTCATATCGTTACGCGCCGTTTTGGAAAATGGTGCCGATGCCGTTTACTTTGGCCTGAACGATTTCAATATGAGAGCCAATGCCAAAAATTTTTCTTTGGATGAGTTGAGTGAGGTTTCACTCATCGCCCAGGAGTACGGTGCAAAAACATATCTGGGCACAAACATTATTCTAAACGAGAAGCTGGCCTCACGGCTGGAGTCCAACATGGAGACAATTGCCTCATCTGAAATTGATGGACTTATTTTATCAGATATTGGCTTGATTGAGGATACCGTGTCCCATGGCCTTGAAGCTCACATAAGCGTTCAGGAAAACGTTTCAAACTCCTATGCTTTGAAGACCCTTAAGAAGCTTGGAGCCAAAAGGGCAATCCTTTCACGGGAACTGTCCCTTAGGGAAGTTACCGAAATCACCAGAAAGTCACCCATTGAAACTGAAATATTCATTCATGGCGCAATCTGCATGGCAATTTCGGGAAGATGCTTTTTGAGTTATGGATTATATGGCAGAAGTGCCAATTGTGGAGACTGCCTGCAGCCATGCCGCAAGAACTGGACATTGACATATGAGGAAGGTGAGGACAATGTCATTAACTTCTCCGACGTTGAGGATGAGACATTCATCGTCACCGGAAGCGAGGACGGAAGCTACAGGACCAATTTCTTTTCACCGAAAGACATGTGCATGATTGAATACATTCCGGAACTGATGGAAAGCGGTGTTGCATCGTTTAAGATTGAAGGAAGGGCAAGAAGTCCCGATTATGGTGCAATGGTAACCGGAATATACAGGCAGGCAATTGATGACTACGAAAGGGATCCGTCAAGCTATATTGTCCGGGATGAATGGATGGATGAACTGACAAGCGTGTTTAACCGTGGATTTGACACAAACTTTTATTTTAATACTCCATTTGAGAAAAGTGAAGATAATCAATCAAAATATATTAAAAAAGACATTGGACAGGTTGTCAACTATTACAATAAGGTTAAAGCGGCTGAATTGAGGATATGGGATGATTTGGCTGTTGGGGATAAAATCATAATACAGGGCAAGACAACCGGTTCCATTACTCATACAATTGATTCCATGCAGATTGAAGGCAAATCTGTCGATGGAGCTGAAAAAGGCTGCAATGTTGCAGTGGCAATGCCTGTGAAAGTTCGTGAAAACGATTTTGTTTACAAATTGGTTGAGAGGAATATTGATGACTAAAAAGATTGCAATTTATGGGAAAGGTGGAATAGGAAAAAGTACTACAGTAGCTAATTTGTCTGCGGTATGGGCTAGTGAGGATTTGAACTGTCTTGTAATAGGTTGCGATCCAAAGGCGGACACTACACGTACCCTATATGGCTCAAGAATTCCAACAGTCGTTCACACACTAAAGGATAACAGAAATCCTGAAAAGGATGATTTGGTTTTCACAGGTTTCAAGGGCATCCAATGCGTTGAAAGCGGAGGTCCCGAACCGGGTGTCGGATGTGCGGGACGTGGAGTTATTGTTGCGATGAAAAGGCTTGAGCAATTGGACATATTCAACGATGAGCTGGATGTTGTCGTATATGATGTATTGGGTGATGTTGTTTGTGGCGGTTTTTCAGTGCCTTTGCGTGAAAAATATGCTGATGAGGTTGTAATTGTCACTTCTGGGGAATACATGTCACTTTATGCGGCAAACAATATCGTCCGTGGTGTTAAAAAGCTTAAGGGCAATTTGAGTGGTATCGTTTGCAACTGCAGAAATGTTGACAATGAGGAGCAGATTGTTAATGACTTTGCAAAAAAGATAGGCACACATGTAATTGGTACAATTCATAGAAGTAATTTGATTCAGGATGCTGAATTAGATGCAAAAACCGTTGTAGAAAAATACCCTGAAAGTGATGAAGCACAAGAATACTCAAAGCTTGCTTCAAGCATTATGTCTAATGAAAATGTGTCAACTCCCGAACCTATGAGTGATGAGGAATTCGAGGAATTCTTCAAGTCATACCTGTGATTTGATGTACTCGACTGATTATGATTCGCCTATTGGTGAAATGCTGATTGCAAGTGATGGCGAAGCCGTCTGCGGAGTCTGGTTTTACGGCCAAAAACATTTTCCTTCTGTTGACAATCTGGTTCAAAATGATGACCTTACTATTTTTAAACAGGTCAAGCAATGGCTTGACGATTATTTCAATGGTCTGAATCCTCAAATTGACTTTAAGCTAAAACCTCGGGGAACCGAATTCAGAGTCAAAGTCTGGACAATACTGTCAGGGATTTCATATGGCGAAACAATGACATATGGCGAAATAGCCAGTCAGATTTCTCCGGACATGTCTGCGCAGGCTGTCGGCGGTGCTGTAGGGCACAATCCCATTGCAATTCTCATTCCATGCCACAGGGTATTGGGTGCGGATGGAAAATTAACAGGTTATGCCGGCGGACTGGACAGGAAAGTGAAATTATTGAATCTGGAAAATGGTCTGCATCATTGTTAATTCTCCCATAAAGCTTTTTCTTTAACTGATTTATATATTCTCTAAATCTAAATTATGTCTGAAGAGAAAAAACTCTCTTCCCTTTCAAAAAATTGATTTTTTGAAATGAAAAGATATTGTTAAAAATTTAAAGGAGGTTATACAACAATGGTAAAAGAAAAAGAACACATCAACTTAGCTTTTGTTGGCCACGTTGATCACGGAAAATCCACTTTAGTTGGACACACTTTACTTAAGGTTGGTGCACTTGACGAACACCAATTAGGTGAAGGAGAAGGCAAATTCAGATTCGTTATGGATACATTGGCTGCCGAAAGGGAAAGTGGTATCACTATCGATTTGGCTCATCAAAAGTTCTCTACTAAAAAATACGATTACACTGTTGTAGACTGTCCTGGACACAGAGATTTCGTTAAAAACATGATCACTGGTGCTTCCCAA
>CADBHR010000075.1 GCA_902794475.1 uncultured Methanobrevibacter sp.
TTTAACAGAACCAGAATATAGCTGTGAAGGTGTCTTTTGCACTGGAGCTATACTTTCATTTATTTGCTCGTTGTTTATATTTGAGGGGAAGTGTTTTTGCTTTCCCTTGAAATTAACAAAACTTAACCCTCGAACCGACCGGTAAACGGTCGGTTCTTAAAATCTGACAATATTAATTATTTCTTCCTATATCCATTGCGACTCATTTCATTCGTCGCAACAGTCCATCAGAGATGGACAGCTTATTTTTCATGAATGCTGATTAGCGAAAATATCCAGAACAAATCAGTAATATTATTAAGTATTAATGTAATAAATTAGATTAGAGGAATGAATAATATGTTTTGTAAATGGTTTTATCATGGCTGTTGTCTTATATTCGAGTGTCCCTGTGATTATACGGGGTCATGCGGACTCAAAGAATGAAGATAACTTGATATAGAATATTATAAATTGTTTTTTTGCATTAATGCCTACTTATGATTAGTTTCTACTTTGGTATTGTGGGGTTTTTCAAAAGTAGTCATATTGATGGCTTCTGAGCTCATAATTAATTTTCCACAGTCAACTCGATGGGCTTATATATTACAGTTTATAGGCCTTTTTCATGTTAGGATAGTTGGATTTTGTATGTTGTAACATACATATTATTGATGTCATTGTTAGTGTAGCTATTGAAAAGTACTGTGATTGGATTCATAATAGTGACATTGAGAAATTTTAATTAACAATCATTTGAAAAATTTAGTTTCACATCATGCAATCAGTTATTTTTTAGCTGGGCTGTCTATGAGCATTTAAAAAAGATTTTCCACTGAATTCATTATATAATGATATGTTTATATATAGTCGTATTGACTCTCGCATTGATTTAATGAAAGAAATTTCTAAATCATTTGATTTTGATTTGGCAACCAAAAGGAATAATTCATTTAAATATTTCATTGAAAAATTAGAAAAAAAATACTCAATTGATAAAATCAGGCATATTGACTGATTTTTCCCAATTGCCGGGATTTTTGATAAAAAAATCGTTTCATTTAGATTGGCATGAAAAACAATCAAGATTCAGTTCATGATTAAAAGGATTTTTTCATTGAGTTTGGAAAAAAAATATTATCTTGAGAATAAAACAATTCTCTGATTTCTGATTTCTTTTGAAAACTCTTCATCTTCCTTTGTGGGTGTTTCTTTCATTTCTTTTAAAACAGCAACTGCATCTTTACCTTCAAAGATTGGAGTTTTAGCGATTGGTCTTGCCATGAAATCACCTCTTAAAATGCTTAGTCTATAATCTCATTTTTGTTAGATGCTCATTTAAATAATTATGCATAATCATGTCTTTAAAGAGCATATTTTATAAATATCTCTCAATTTTCCAGAAATTACATATAAGTCGTGCCCACTAAAACCTAACTCATTAAAGAATTTCAAAAGTATCTGGGGAGGAGTATTCTCCAGATATGTATTATTTTTTACCTTCCAGTCGTTTAATGGACTTAATCAGGTTATCAAAATCAGATTCATAATTTCTATCCTGATCTATTCTAAATTCCTTATACTCATTAATCGCATGGGCTTTGGCTTCAACAGCTGAAACTTTACCTTTTCCTTCAAGTAGTGGCTGTTGGCTTAATTCAAGATATCCGTAAAGCAATGTTTTCCAGTCTTTCATGAATGTTGGTTTTTGGGAATTTGCCCTTGTTTCTGCCAAGGTCAAAAAACCGTCAACCAGAGTATTTAATGAATCCAGTTCCATTTCGTTTAAGTAGTTTTTTGATATTACCACATCTGCCTGCAGGATTTTTCCATGTGGAGCATCTTCCCATGTTGTCAGTCCCATGTTGAGCTTGTTCTTGTCGCTGCGGGATTTTATGATTTCAGCGGCGGTCTGGCCGGTTATGGCAAACAAGAGCATGTTCTGCACTGTGGCAAAGAAGTCTTTTGTTTCATCGGCATCCAGATTGTAGTCGGCGCTTGTTGCATACAAATCAGTGATTTTTTGATTGAATCTTCTCTCTGAAGCACGTATTTCACGGATTCTTGAAAGCAAGTGGTCAAAGTAATCTTTCCCGAATCTTGTGCCTTTTTTTAATAACTCGTCATCCAGTGCAAAACCTTTTACAATATACTCCTTAAGCACGCCTGTCGCCCATCTGCGAAAGTGTGTTGCCTGTTTGCTGTTTACACGATAGCCGACTGAGATTATGGCATCAAGGTTGTATAATATTGGCTGTGTCTTCGCATCGGGGTTTATAATAACGATTCCACTATTAGTGGAATCGTTCGGATTGAAGGTAACTTCTGATTTTACCAACTCTCCTGACTCAAAAATATTAGTTAAATGTTTACTTATGGTTTTGATATTTTTACCAAACAGTTCTGCCATGGTTTTTTGTGTAGTCCACATTGTGTCATTTTCAGAATCAATAATTACCTTTATGGCTACTGCTCCATCCTCACTGGTATACAATAATGTTTTTACAATTTCATTATTCATATTCAAGCTCCTGCGTCTAATTGTAAGTAGGTTTATAATGTATATAAAAGATTAGAGAGAGCAGTTGAAAAGTAAAATTTTTGTATATCTTAAGCTATTCTGCTTCAATTTCCACCCTTAGGTGATATTGCTAAAACCTAAATTCCTTAAAGAATTTCAGAAGTGTCACAGGATTGGTATTTTCCAGATTATAAAATGCATGATACTTTTTATGACACCAGTGACAGAGGGTTATTCCGTTATCCAAATCCAGTCTAAGAGGTATGAAATTCTTAAACGAGAAAAACGTGGTGAGCCTCCAGGTGCTGGTCGGCTCCGCACAGGACACAGCATTTATTATCCCGTTCTTTTACATCCTTAACCCAGTCCTTATACTCTTTTGTGTTTCTCACTTCGTCAATGTTTTTGCTTTTTTTAATGTCAATCCATTCATCTTCTGTTGTCATGGTAATCCTCACTTTAAAAATAAGGGTAGCTATTTATACTAAAAGGCCAAAAAAGTAGAATTGTAAAATAATTGCATTACTTATTTTACAGATCTTATTTAATTTCAAAATATTGGATAGGTTATAATAGTTCTACCTCATTATAATTTTTCCAAAAAAATCTTCATTCAATCACTTGATTGAAAAAGGTTGTATCTGAGAGATTATATCAATCTATCAGATTTTTAAGCTTAAATTTAACTCCTTTTGAATTTAATGAATTGGGCTTTAAGCAGTTATTTTTTACTAAAATAAACTTAAATGAACTTAAAGCATGGATTAGTACAGGTAACTTTAAAACCTATACATATTAATTATTATATATAAGTTATTAATATATACTTTCCCATTACTCAATTATATTTGAATTTATTAAAATTTGCAGAATTGTCCAAATCCAATAAATTTCTTGCAAAAAGGACAACATAAATTTTTAGAACATATTAAAGAAATTACATGTTCAAACAACTCTTAATTAATCATTCAAAGATTAAACAATTCAAATAATCTAATTTGAATGCTCTTTTAAAAAATCAAGTTCACTGGTATTGCACAATAATTCTAAAAAAATAATTGGATTATCCACTCGTTTAACACAACTTATATTGTAGTATTTTTTTAAATTAACTAAAATCAACTAAAGACGCTAAATCCACTAGTTTAAAGATAAAATCACCCAATTAATAAACTTTCCAATTTTTTAAGCCATTCTTTAAAATCAGCCAGAAATCACCCTAAAAAAATCAAGGTAACCAAAAGGTTACAATCACCTAAATCAGCAAAAACAACCTAAAACACAAAACCATTCAAATCAGCAAAAACTCTTTAAAGTAAAATAAAAACCACGAACTTAAAACATGAATTTTAAAGTTTAAAGCAAAAATCAAAAAGTAATTATTATTGGTAAAATCTGAGAGATTGATATAATCTATCAGAATTTAGGGGGTGAATTAAACTTCTTTTTGGATAAAATGATGTTTTTCACAAATTTTTAGAAAAAAATTTGTATTTAAAAAATCGACAAAAAGGAGTTTAATTAAATGAAGTTTAATAAGAAACTTTTTGGTCTACTGATGTTTGTCATGTTAATCTGTTGCGTTAGTGCAGCTAGTGCAACAGAGGTGGATGACATTGTGGGAGCTGAAGATGCAGATATCCTCGAAGTCGATGATGCTGTAGATTCAGTTGATGTTGTTGGACAAGATGATAGTGATGATGTCGCTGATGAACTTGAACAAGAAGATGTTGGTGATGTCACTGATGAAGTCAAACAAGAAGATATTTCTAATGTCACAGATGAACTAGAAAATACAAGAGGTGCTCAGCAATATGTAACAAACGGTACTGTAGGAGCTTATTTTGATACTTCAACAGGGTATATTAAAAGTAGCGCACCTACTGGATTAATATTCCAAGGTTCTTTTGATCACATGCCGTTTAGTAATTTTATTATTGATAGAAGTGTTTCATTAAGTTTCAGTAATGCTGTATTTAATGATGTAGGATTTGAATTATTATATTCTGGTTTAACTATAAATGGTGCAACTTTTATCATTAATGCACCTAATGGTGATGATTGTATTGCAATTTATGTTGAATCTGCAAATAATACAGTAATTTCAAATAACGTGATTAATTATACTTGCAATTATGCAAATACTGAAAATTATAATCATGTAATTACAATAGTTGATAGTAATAATGTTGAAGTTTCAGGAAACAATATTACTGCATACTTACCATTAAAAGATGTTGATTACTCACAACCTTATCCTAGTATCTACACTGATCTTGTAGCAGGTGTTGCAGTACAAGGTTCATATAAATTTAGGTTTATAAATAACAGATTATTGGTAAATGTTTCACGTAATAGTACTGGTTATCCAACACTGGATGCATTTATTATTGTAAATTCTGAAGAAGCAAACATTACAAATAATACTATAATTGAAATCGATAATAAAACTCTTGCGGGAAATAACAATTATCTATATGCAGTAGATGTTTACCAATGCTCAAATTCAGTAATCGATATGAATAATATTACTTTAGAAAGTAAAGGAGGATCATTTATTACTGGTACTAATAATGGTACTGGTGCTGCTTATGGTATACAATTAACTGGAGGACACACAGGTATAAAAATATCTAATAATAATATTACAACTTCAAATAATGGTCCTAATTGCGGTATTTATTCTCAAAATTATATTGATTATACTAGTTTAAATATAACTGGAAATAGGATAAATGTTTCTGGTAATGCAGGTTTACACCCATGGTCTTTAGTAACAGGTATGGAATTAGGGGATGATAATGATTATGTTGCACGTAATATTATTCATGTAATCAATAAAGCACCCTATGATGCAACTCATAATGCATATGGTATAAGTTATTCACAGGCCGCTATGAGACATCCTTACTTTAACATTACTAACAACACTATTGAAGTTAAAAATGGAACCTATGCAGTTTTCATCATGTCTGGAGGTAGTGGAAGTGTCACTAACAATTGCTTAAATACCACTGCATACTGTTGTAACCATGCTGTAAATAACAATCCTAATGTAGTTGTTAGTGGCAATTATTGTCCATTAGGTTCAAATTGTCATTGTGGTTGTAATTGCACTTCTAATAAGAATATTCCAAATAAATCCATTTTAAAATCAGGAAATATTCTTGGTGTTTCATCACCAGAGGTTTTATCTGCAGTAAATGAGGAATTGTTGACTGAAACAGAATGTATTATTTATGTGGGTGAAAATAATAATGGAAATGGAAATGGAACTAAAGAAAATCCATTTGCAACATTGTTATTAGCTTATGAAAATGTAACTGGACAGCATTATGACAGAATAATAATTAATATTTTTAATGGAACTTATCAATTTGGTAAACTATTACTATTTGATACCGATGAATTAATTGTTCAAGGTATTTCTGGAGAAGTTATTATTAATACTAAACTAAAATATACAGGAATTTCTGCTAGCGCTAAAGAGGCATTTCAATTATCATCTTCTAACTCTACATTTTTAGCGAATAACATTACTTTTGACGGAGCTAAGACTACTGTAGGGGTAAAGGCGTATTGGGTACCATTTTTGGGTGTTGCTGATACAGTCACATTTACTAATTGTAAGTTCACTAATATGGTGGATTTAGCAGTTTCACAAGAGTTAAACTCATTTAATTCATATTATATAAATTGTGTGTTTGAAAATTGGAGGCAGGTTGAGCTTTATTATAAAGACTCTTTTGATGGAGTTCACTTTGCAAGTTTCAAAAATTCTATTTTTTCATTAAATATTGATCAATTAACTAGAAGTGCGAATGGAGATATTCGTTTAGATGGAATTTGGTTCAATCAAAATAGTATTCCTGGATATGTTACATCAACAAGTTCTAGTGCTGTTGAATTAACTAAATATGCAATATTTTCTGCATCAGAAACATATTTAGGAAATAATCAGTATGAAATTGTAGGTAAATTAACTTGGAATGGTACTGAGGATGTTGCAGTTGGTTTTAACCCAATGACTGTCACATTATCTTCAAATACTGGTGATATTCAAGCTAGTGCTGTTTTAGTCAATGGTACATTCAAAGTTATTTATAATAGTACTTCTTCTAATAATTTGGTTAATGTTGTATTGGATTCCGTTGAGATTCCTTTAAGTTTCAACAGTGTAGATTTTATTGTAAATGCTCCAAATATCATTTATGATAATAATCAAAATATTACAGTTACATTCCCTCAAATTGTTTCAGGTAATATTACTGTTTTAGTGGATGAATCACCAGTTTATGTAGGAACTATTAATAATGATTCAATTATCATTCCAGTTACTGTTGTTTTGGCTGTTGGAATTCATAATGTTAATGTAACATTTTCCGATGCTGTAAATCACATTTATGGATTTAACACAACTTCTTTTACAGTTTCTAAAGTTTCAGATTATGATTTTAATGCAACTGTAACTCCAAATGTATATCTTGGTGATAATGCAACAATAACTCTTAGTTTACCAAATGGTGCCACTGGTAACGTGACAGTTAAAGTTGGGGATAATGAAGCTAAAACATTCAATGTTGCTGAAACAATTACTATTGATGGTTTTATAGCTGGAGATAATGTAGTTAACGTTACTTATAATGGTAATGATATTTATGATGCAAAAAGTGTTGTAAAAAATATTTCTGCATTAAATAAACCTACTATTACAATTCCAGAAATTGCTGCTGGAAAAGCAACCACAACCACTATAACTTTACCTGAAAATGCAACTGGTAATGTTACTGTATTTGTTGATGGAAAAGAATATAGTGTAGTCCCTCTTACTAATGGTAGTGCAACTGTTACTATTCCAGAATTGCCTGCTGGAAAACACAATGTAACAATATCCTACTCTGGTGATGGTAATTATTCAGGATTTGCTCAAACTTCTGCTGTAGAAGTTAAAGAACCAGCAAAACCAACTCCAAAACCAGATGATCAAAAACCAGTTACCGTTAAAAAGACGGCTACAAAAATAACTGCTAAAAAGAAAACCTTCAAAGCAAAAACCAAAGTTAAAAAATACACAATAACTTTAAAAGCAGGTAAAAAAGCAGTTAAAAAAGTACAAGTTATTTTAAAAATAGGTAAGAAAACATTCAAAGCAAAAACAAATGCTAAAGGTAAAGCAACCTTTAAAATCAAAAAACTAACCAAAAAAGGCAAATACACTGCAAAAATCACATTTAAAGGAAACAAGCTTTACAAAGCAACCACCAAAAAAGTAAAAATTACCGTAAAAAAATAGAGAACTAAAATAATTCTCTATTTTTTCTTTTATTTTTTTTCATATTTATCACATAATTAAAAAAATCATTCAAATCAAATTTAAAGGAGGAGAAAAATGGGAGTTAGGAATTTTAAAAAAGCATTTATTCTAATTTTAATTATTTCAATTATTTTTTCAATTTCTATAGTTTCAGCGGAAGGCAATGAAACATCACAGGACATATTTTCTCAAACAGATGATATTGAAATTAATGAAGATACTATAATACAAACAACTGAAAATAGTCTGCAGAAGACTAGTGAAGAAGATATTCACTCACAAAATGGAGAAATGGAAGTTGAAGAAATATTGGGTGAGGAAGATGTTCGGATTATATATATTGGTCAAAATTCCACTTCAGATGGTGGAAATGGATCTTATGAAAACCCATTTGCAACATTAAACATAGCATCAACCAATACTAGTGGTGAAAATAAAGTAATTGTAAACATTTTTAATGGAACTTATGAATTAGGTTCAGTTTTAAAATTCAATACGTCAAATTTAGTAATTCAAGGAATCACTGGCAAAGTCATTATTAAAAGTACTAATACTTCCACATCAAAAGCAATACAATTAATGTCGTCTTCAGGAAATTTTGAAATGAATAATATTACTTTTGATGCATCCCTTCATCCAAAATTTATCAATGAATATATAGGGCCTTTTTTCTACCCATTTTCAGGAAATGCCAATCATGGAACATTTAAAAATTGTAGTTTCATTGGTTTTAAAAATTCAAGAATTACTGGTGCAGAAGAATATAATGTAAAATTTGTTAATTGTCTTTTTGAGGGATTTAATGGTCACCTATTTTCAGGAATGCTAAAAGAGAAAAAAAAATTTGTTTATTTTAAAAACTGTATTTTTTTAAATAAAGATTTAGATAGTCTTGCAATGATAACCTATACTTATAAAAATATCACTTTTGATGGAGTATGGTTTGGTCAAAATAGCATTCCAGAGTATGTTTTTTCAGGTGATCAACTAGAGGGAAGTGGAACAACAAGTGGTGTTCATGTTGCAAAAATAACAAGATATGCTATTTTTTCAGTTCATGAAAATTATTTGGGAAATAATCAATATGAAATTATAGGCAAACTAACATGGAATGACAATACTGTAGAAGGAATTGAAGGATTCAATCCAATGATGGTCACATTATCATCCGATACTGGTGAAATACAAAATAACATTATATTAGTAAATGGTACATTTAAAGCACTATATAATAGTAATTCATCAATTCATTCGGTAACTGCACAGTTAGATTATGAAAAAATTACATTAAATTTCAATACTATAAATATGCAGCTGAATTCCCCTAGCATATATTATGGGGATGATGAAAACATCACAATGAATTTCAATCAGCCTGTAAACGGCATTCTAAACATTATTGTTGGCAATAAAACTTATAATGCAACAACTGATGGAACTAACTCATTCACTTATAAAATCGAGGATACTTTAACTGAAGGAAAATATCCAATTAATGTATTTTTAAATGATTTGACTAATCATGTTCATGCATATGGATCTACTGAATTAGTCATTTCAAAAGTCACTGATTTTACTTTTGATTCAATCGTTTCCAGTTTAGTTAATGTAGGCTGTAATACAACTATTCTTGTGGAATTGCCTGAAGATGCAACAGGTACTGTAACTGTTGTTGTTGGAGACAATAATTTCACACAAAACGCTTCAAAATCCACTGAAATTGAAGTATATGGATTTATTGAAGGGGATAATAAAATTACAGTTGCGTATTCGGGGGATAATAAATATGTTCCACAAAGCAAATTTGAGATAATCACTGCCGAAAAAGTAGAACTTAAATTAGACAATACAAATTTAAGCATAGAAACTCCTATTGGAACCAATACTCCAATATTTAGCTTAGTTTTACCAAATGATGCTACTGGTAATCTAACCATAACAATAGCTGGTAAAAATTACACTCAAAAATTAGTGAAAGGAAGTGCAACTCTTAGTATTAACGGTTTGGCTCCAGGTAAGTACGATGCAATTATCACTTATTCAGGTGACAGCAAGTATGAAAAAGTAGTCTCTAATGCATTTGTTTCAGTTTCAAAACCAACAATAACTGCTAAAGACTTCTCCATGCTATACACAAGCGGTTCAAAATACACGGTACGTGTAACCATTGATGGAAAACCTGTTTCTGGAAAAACAGTTACTTTCATTGTTAATGGAAAAAAATCAACTGCAACAACCGATAATAATGGTTATGCATCAGTTAAAA
>CADBHR010000076.1 GCA_902794475.1 uncultured Methanobrevibacter sp.
ATCAACACAGATACCGGCAGGTTTAAAAGTGTTAATGTTAATGCCAATACAATTTCTGCTACCAAAATGAAAATTATGAGTATGGCTAAAACTTTACTTGCATCTGTAAAAATGGCCCCACTCAGTAAAAATTCCTGTAATTTGGATAATTGCTTTTCAGGTATAATATTGTCTATAAATATCGCTAAATCATTTATTATTTTTAATTTCATGAAATAATATTAGATTTTAAATCATATAAATTGTTGGTTGTTTTTAAAAACAATTTTGCAAGCTGAAAACAATATTATATCAAAAAAATAACGACCCTTGAGTCAATAATTAGAATTATTGAAACTATATTCAGGAAAAAAAGAAAAAGGTAAAATAGAGATTATTAATCTCTATTTTTTAATGGTTAGTTTCTTGGTTACAATGTCTTTTCCGTAAGTTACTTTGTATTTGTATTTTTTGGCAACTTTGAGCTTTTTGAGCATGGATTTTTTGACTTTCCATGTTGCTTTGCCCTTCTTGTTGGTTTTTACTTTGTAAGTTTTCTTGTTGAATTTAATCTTGAGGATTTTACCTTTGAGATATTTGCCGTTGACCTTCTTCAAGGAAACTATTACTTTTGTAACTTTTCTGGATTTTTTGACTTTTTTGTTGCTTGCTTTGATAACATGTTTTATTGTTACCTTGTTGGTCACTTTTACGCCTTTGTATGTTGCTATGATGGTGTACTTTTTGACTTTCACTTTGGTGTTAAGTTTCAAGGTTGCGTAACCGTTCTTATCTGTTTTTATGTTGTATGTTTTACCATTGTATTTGATAGTGACTGTTTCACCTGCAGCAACAGCTTTACCATCTCTAGTTACAAGAACTTTGTAGTTTGCTTTAGCTGAGTAAACGGCTGCAACGTTTTTATTTTCAGAGAGTTTAAATACTGGAACGGTTACAGCAACAGATATTTGAGTTGAATTTTTAGCAAAGACCTTATCATCACCAACACTTACGGTAATAATGGCATTACCTTCACCAACAGCAGTAACGATACCTTTTTCATCAACAACCACAACAGACACATCGCTGGAAGTATAAGTAATATTCAATAGTTCTAAAACTGCAGGAACAGTAGTTGCATTAATGGAATATGTATCTCCAACTTTTAAATCCAAAGTAGCATTATCAACAACAACACTCGCATCATTCAAACCAACATTGACAGTGATAGTTTTATTTGCAGCAGCATAATAATTTTCATTACCATTAAATGAAACAGTAATAACCGCTTGACCTATACCGACAAGGCATGATTACACCACCCAGGACCATGGCAACACTGGAATTGGTTGAAAATTATGAATCGTCATTTCGCCAACACCATGACTTTTAGTATGATATATTGAATATCCTTGAAAAATGTTGAATTTTTATAAACTAATACTATTGATACACAAATTTGATATTTGACTACCGGACAGACACAATAATAATCAACAGGACATCCAAATATTTCAATAGATGACAGTGAAAATAGCCAAATAAATAATCAATCATAAAAGTAAATGAATATGAATAAAAAAAATAGTGCTATTATGTAAGTAAATGGATATGAAAAAATAAAAATATAGTAACTTACCGCAGTAAGTTACCTGACCATAATTTTTGATTTTACAGTTTTAGCATTGTAGTATTTGTTTCCCTTAAAATTAATAACAGCCAAGTATTTTCCTTTTTTAGTTAAATTTTTGATTTTAAAGACAGCCTTACCTTTCTTGTTGGTTTTTGCATTATAAGTTTTGCCCTTAATCTTTAAAGTGATTTTGACATTTTTGATTGGCTTACCTTTGGCTTTCAATGTGACAGTGTATTTTTTGACTTTTTTAGCCTTTTTGAACTTTATATTTTTAGCAACAAGATTTGTTTTTTCCTTGTTGATCGTTATTTTAACTGTTCTTGAAACAGCAGCATAATTTAAATCAACGAATTTAATCAAAAGATTTTTATTACCTGCTTTTGCAGTTTTTAGGATTTTAGCAGTTAAAGTGATTGTTGCAATACCTTTAACATTTGTGGATGCAGATCCGATGTTTTTACCATTTAATGTAAATATTACTTTTTTACCGGGGATAAGCTTGCCATTTGTATCTTTAAGTACAACATTATATTTTCCATCATAGTTAATAACATATACTGCATTTTTGGCCGCAATTATTGCATTTTGCTTTGAAACAGTAAAGGCTGCACTTTGTATAGGATTAGTGTAGTTTACTCCATTATCATAACTGACAACACAGTTGTATGAACCTGCGTTTAAGTTAGAAATTGTGAAATTTGCAGTCCCATTTTCAACAGGGGCAGTTTGATTTTTACCGTTGATACTAATTGACACAATACCATCATTTAATGGATTGTGATTATTTTTTTCAACAATTACAATAATTTCTACAGTTTCACCATATACGGCAGAATCTGTAATGTTCAGGGTTAAGTATGCAACATAGAACGGACCAATATTTTCGGGATCGACATTTTCCAATATGAATGCCCCATCTCCATTTATAGCTATGTTGTTTGTTGCAGAAATTGCAACATTATCTCTAAACTCGGAATTGGCAATAGTGGTGTTTTCCACATCAGCATTCACATTTATTGCTCCTCCGTTCTTTCTTGCAGTATTGCTGATGAAAATGGTGCGATTGAATAAAGTGGATTCAATGTTCATTTCAACATTTATGGCACCACCATTGCCCGCAGCATCATTAAAATTGAAGATTGTGTTTTCGATTGTGACATCCGCAATGGCCTTGAAGTACAATGCCCCTCCATTGCCATACGCATTATTTGCAAAGAAACTACAATTGCTGATTATGCAATCTGAAATGTTATTATTGAAGATAACGGCACCACCATTATCTGCCAATCCTCCTTTAAAGGTGATATTCTTCAAAACAACATTTTTCACAGCATTTATATTGAATATCCTGGAAAAGCCTGAAGCATCGATTGTGAATCCATTACCTTCAATAGTTATTGCCTTTGTTATGTTTATACCATTGCTTGAAAAGCTACCGTCATTGACATAATTCCTATTTAGATAAATTATGCCACCTTCCCCAGTAGCATTGATTTCATCCTGCAGTTCTTCGAAAGTTCCATTGGCAGAAGTATTGTTTTTAATTAGTTCGTATACAATTCCCTCCTCTAACCTGCCTTTGCAGAAATGAATGTTTTTCACCTGGAAATGGTTTGAAATCTGGATTGCAATGACAATTCCCGGAATCAAAGTATTCATTCTGTCAGGAGCCACATCAGATATTATCCGATAGCATTCTGTGGTGTTTTCAAGGAGTTTAGCTAACAATTCATCCATCATTGAAGATGGAATGACATAGGTCTCATTATCAATATAGCCCAGATATACAAATAACTGCCTGACGGTGAAAATAGTTCCCCCATTTCCATACAGGTCATCAAAAGGTCCGGAATTGTTAACGCGCAACTTGCTTAATTCCATTTCCACCCTGTTTTGGATATTGATTATTTCCGTTTCATTTGGAAACAATGAACTTACGTAGTCCACATAGCATGAGCGTGATCCAATCGGCATGCTTTCAGTTAAAACTGGGGACTTATCCATAAAAGAGACAAATTCACTGCTTCCACCACCAAGGTCAATGAGCAGACCAACATCGCTGGTTAAATCTAGGAATTTGACTGCATCGAATCCCGCACGCGCTTCATCCTCCTCACTCAATATATGCACATCAATGCCAAGGGCGTTTTTTACATCCACAACAACCTCATAACGATTGTCGAGTTTTCTTAAGCTTGAAGTTGCAAAGAAATATTTAACAGTGACATTGTTTGAATCCATTATTCCATCAAACTCATTAAGCAAAATTATCAGTTGATTTATTCCTTCCTGAGTAAGTGCATTGTCCTCTGTATAGATGGCGGTGATGGACTCCCTATTGTCGGAAAGTATTAATTCGAGTTTACCATTTTTTTCCTTAAAGATGTTCAATGACATCACATTGGACCCCAAATCAACAATTCCGTATATGTTATCTACACTTTGTCCAGTTGAAGACCCATCAGACAAATGATTGTCAGAATCGTCGAACAGTCTTTGAATATCCAAATAATCATTTTCTACAGTCGCACAGTCTACGTGATTTCCATCCGATTTTAACGTTGAATCTGAATTTACAGTATTATTCTGCAATTCCTGTAATGGTCCAACGTTTCCTTCACACCCCATTTCTTCATCATCACTTTGTTCCATTACCTGAATGTCATCACTTGAAGTTATTTCATCAATTTCATAGCTTTGAGCCATTTTTATTGCTGCCATATCTTCACTGGACACTAATGTATCATTCGCATCACTGGCACAGACACTATCAATACTAAACAAGCAAATAATAAAAAAAATGAATATTAATCCTTTTTTGTATTTCATTATCAAATGCTTCCCTTTTTATTAATTAATATCTACTGTGTTAAAAATAGAATATAATTGTTATGGTAAAATATTTTTTGAAACATAATCATTTCAAAATTTTTATATTACTATACAATAGTATTAATAAGATTTTCTAAACAATATTTAATGTAAAAAAAATTAAAACTCAAAATCAATGTTAATCTCAAACAAATTCTCGGTTTGAGCCAGTGCATTTACCAGTCTTTCATCCAAATCGGCATTATTGTCCATATAATCAATTTCACCAAATTCATCTCGAACCTGAAAAGCCAACCGGTCTTTATCCAAATTAAATTCCGCATCGTCGTTGCCCGTATTTCCCCGAGCATCAATTCTAATCCATTTATCTCCATTGAAAACCGTGTTTAAAGCATGAACAATGTGGCCCTGACTGTCGTCCTCGGCAATTGTCAGAATCTGATAGCTGATTCCTGACGGAATTCCGTTTGCCCTTAGAAGCGCTGCAAAAAGACATGATTTTACCCAGCATATTCCAGTTTTATTTACCAATGCTTCGCTAGCAGTTCTTGAAACGGTATTTACTCCAATATCCCATGAGTGAGGAATTTCATCCCTAACAAAGAAATAGCATCTTTTGATATAATCAGCCTCATCAGTTGACTGATTTTTTATTTCACAAACCTTTTCCTGAATATGAGGATTCATATAATCAATACTTGGTGTTTCCGTTAAATATTTATCCAAAAACATCACCTAAAACTTATATAAGGTTACTTGGTATTTGTATTTTTTGCCAACTTTGAGTTTTTTAAGCATGGACTTTTTGACTTTCCAGGTTGCAACTCCTTTTTTGTTGGTTTTTACCTTGTAGGTTTTCTTGTTGAATTTAATCTTGAGGACTTTAGCTTTGAGGTATTTGCCGTTGACCTTATTCAAGGAAACTTTTACTTTAGTAACCTTTTTGGATTTTTTGACCTTTTTGTTTTTGGCCTTGATGATGTTTTTGACTGTAACCTTGTTGGATACTTTAACTCCTTTGTATTCGGCTGTTATAATGTATGCCTTAGGCTTGACATTGGTGTTAATGTTTAATGTTGCATATCCTTTGGCATTTGTTTTTGCCTTGTAAGTTTTCCCTTAACTTTCAGGGTAACTTTCACTTTTTTGATAGCTTGTTTACCTGATTTTAAAGTTATGGCGTATTTTTTAGTCTTTTTTGCTTGCTCCATCACTGATTCCTAAAACTTCATCATTCTCATCTAATGCAAATCAATATTTGTTTCAATTTGTTGAGCTATAGAAAATATATGTGACAAACTTAAAAAAAATAGGTGCATAATTAAAAAAATGTTTGAAAAAAAAATAGATTAAAATGACGGACATCAGTGATATCCCAAATATCTGAGAATCACATAAAGAACCAATATTACCGCTAGTATGATAAGGGAAGTTCTTGCTGAAAAGAATCTGGTTTTTCTAAACTCCTCATCCTTGACTTCGCCTTTCTTAATTATCCTTTCCTTTTCAAAGGAACATTTCTGATAGATTGCTTCAAGGTCCTTTGGAAGCCTTCCGTGTTCATTCAACATGTTGATTGTTTTGTTCAAATGTTTAACCGCTTCAGATTCATTCCCCATCTTTACGCAGCAGAATGCAGCCTTATAATTGAAATTGGTTACGAGTTCCAAATCATCCTCAACCTTGCTTTCATAGCCGATGCAGTACTTGTAGTTTTTCAGGGCTTCCTTATACTGGCCAAGCTCATATAAGGCGTCGCCTTTTGCATTGAAACCTATTATGGTATCCTCGTTTTGAAGAGACTTGTTGAGATAGGTTAATGCCTCATCGTTTTTGCCTGCTTTTTGAAGCATTTGCCCCTTATACAGATCAGAGTCATTGTCACTACCGTATTTCTTTTCATATTGATTCAGGTGATCCAATGCATCATCATATCTTTTGGCCTTAATCAGCAATCTGATTTTATTCATCAAAATTTCCTTTTTACTGATGCGAGGCTTTTCAATAGGTGAAAACGAATCATATTTCTCAAGAGCCTTATCCATATACTCCAATGATTCCTCAACGTTTCCCTTGTTAAATCTGGATAACGCCTTATCACATATAACATTTATGGACCTTGGCCGTTTCTGCAGGTACTCATCAAAATATCTCTCACCATAATCCCCGTTGTCATGGGATTCATCATAATACTGATAATATATTCCCTTCTCTTCAAGCGCAGGCAGATAACCGTCATCAATCAATAAATCCAAAATTGCAAGATAATCATCAACTTCATCCTTTCCATGCCGTTTTCTGGCCAATTTAAGAGCTTCTTCATAATTATTCTCAGAAATATATTGTTTTGCTGCTTCAATAGACTTGCTCATCATATCTTCCCTAAAAAATAAAATTATTTTGCTTTTATATAATATCTATTTAGTTTTAATATAAATATTTTTAGTCATACCTAAACTTTAAATACTATAAAAACCAATTGACATATATGTTTAGGTTAACCTAAATCTTTTTTTGGGTATTAAGAACTTAAACTAAAGAATTTTTTTAGTCAGGAATAATGCTTTAAACGAGCATTATTCCTTAAAAGTTAATAAAACGGGAGAATGGTTAATGACAGAACTAATTGTAGGATTAGCCGGTAACCCTAACGTAGGGAAAACCACTGTCTTCAATCAATTAACCGGTATGAGACAACATGTCGGTAACTGGCCTGGAAAAACTGTTGAAAGGGCAGAGGGCCACTTCGCACACGGAAGCTACGACTATGACGTCATCGATTTACCGGGTAATTATGCATTGAGTGCTCATTCCATGGAGGAAATCGTATCAAGGGATTTCATTGTGGATGACGACTCTGATGTTATTATTAATGTAGTGGATGCCGCTAATCTGGAACGTAATTTATATTTAACTGTGCAAATGATGGAATTGGGTGCCAACATGGTAATGGCACTTAACATGAACGATTTTGCAAAGAAAAAGGATCACATTATTGACATTGACTTGATGAGCGAACTTTTAGGTTTTCCGGTTGTTGAAATCAATGCTAAAACAGGTGACGGATTCGAAAAGCTATTGTCAACTGTTGAAAAGCAATCCAAAAACCCAATCGATACAAGCAAAAAATTATCATACGGAAATGAT
>CADBHR010000077.1 GCA_902794475.1 uncultured Methanobrevibacter sp.
TATGGCAAAAAAAGATAATAAGATTTCAATGCCTCAAACCGGTGCAGGTTTGGTAAGGTACTTTGATGAAGAAAGTTTAGGTCCAAAACTTTCACCTGAGCACGTTATTGTTGCTACAGTTATTTTAGCAATATTATGTTTCGTTTTAAGATATTCTGCTTAAGAATACTCTTAAACAAATTTTCTACTTTTTTTATAGATTTTCATGTTAACAAAAAGAATTATTCCTTGTCTGGATTGTGACCTGCAGGTTCCTGAAGGCCGTGTTGTTAAAGGAGTTGAGTTCAAGCAAATCAAATATGCTGGAAATCCGGTAGATTTGGCTACACGTTACTACGAAGAGGGAGCAGATGAAGTTGTAGTTTTAGATATCACTGCTTCACATGAAAGGCGTGCCACAATGGCAGACGTTATCGACAGATTGACTGAAAACGTTTTCATGCCTATATGTGTAGGTGGGGGAATAAGAAAGGTCGACGATTACATAAACATGCTTAAGGCGGGAGCAGACAAATGCTCAACAAACACCGCAGCTATCAAGAATCCTGAACTCTTGACCGAGGCTTCAAAGGTTGTCGGTTCACAGGCTGTCGTGATTGGAATCGATGCAAAAAGAAGATATGTTGACCATCCTGATGATGCACCAGACAAAACAGTTATAGAAACCGATAAGGGATACTGCTGGTTTGACACAAGCATTTATGGCGGACGGGAGTTCACAGGCATTGATGCAATCCAGTGGGCAATCGAATGTCAGGACCGTGGTGCAGGTGAAGTGCTCTTGACCAGTATGGACGGTGACGGAACCCAGAACGGCTATGACATCGAGCTCAACAAGGCAATCAATGATGCAGTTGACATTCCAGTCATTGCCAGTGGCGGTGTCGGCGAACCGAAACATATCCTTGAAGTATTTGAAAAGACAGATGTTTCAGCAGCACTGGCCGCAAGCATATTCCACTTCAACCAATATTCAATAGGCACTGTCAAGGAATACCTGAAAGAGAATAATGTGGCTGTTCGCTTATGATCATCAAATCACCAATCGATTTAGAGCTGACCCAACTGTCCGGCCAGACTTCGCAGCCTCCCTGGGTTGAAAATGAGGGATGTTACAGCAATGTTGTGCCTATTGGCGGAAAATATGCTATTTTTAACGTCAGGCAATCGGGCGATTTTTTAGATTTTAATTTTTCAGGTGATGTTTCAGATAAGAATGCTGTTGATGGGCTGAAATATATTTTTGATTTGGATTTTGATTTGGATAAGTTCTACAAGTACCTGAAAGGCCATAGCGAGCTGGCTGAAATGCCTGAATTCTGCAATGGATTGAGACTGTTCCTGGCGCCTGACCCATTTGAGTGTGTCATCTCATCGATATGCTCAGCAAACAATTCCATCAAAAGATGGACCCAATCGGTTTCTCAGATAAAACATAAATGGGGAAACCGGCATGAAAATTACTATACTTTTCCTCAAAGCAATGACCTAGCAAATGTATATTTGGATGAAGAAGAGGAATTTAATTTATCAAATATTTCAGATATTGAAAGCTGCACCAATAATCTTAAGAATTGTGGTGTGGGATATAGAGCACCCTACATGAGAAGGGCATCCGAGATGTTTTCAGATGAAATTGACCTTTCTGAAATTTTTTCAATGAGTTATGATGAGGCCTTTGAAACCGTATTAAAGGTTCCTGGAGTCGGACCGAAAGTGGCAGACTGCATACTTCTTTACGGCTTCAATTTTAGGGAGGCTTTTCCGTCTGACGTATGGATAAAGCGCATAGTTTCACATCTTTATTTTGACGGAAAGGACATCAGTGTTGCCAAGGTCCGTGATTTTGGAATGGAGGAGTTCGGCAAAAATGCGGGTTACGTTCAGCTGTACCTCTTCCACTATGCTAGAAAATCAGGACTAATGAAAAAATTGAAATAGGAATGGTAAATTTACCATAATTTTTCTGTTTTTTCCTCAAACCATCCTTTTTTTGTTCCAATGTAATACACTAATAATGTTGAGATTACACTAACAAAAATTGTTGAGGCAAAGTCATAAGGGGTAATTACAGATGAACTCACTTCAAATCCTAAAGCTACAAAATATGCGCTGATTAGGTTATTCACACTATGAATTGCGGAAGAAGCTTCCAGACCGTTGCTTCGCCAGGTTAAAAATCCTAAACAGATTCCCTGTATGAACACTCCGATCACTCCCAAAATGCTGTATGGATGCAATGATGTAAAGACTATGGATTGAAGAACAATCGCCAGGACAGGTATCTTGAACCATGATCCGAATGTTTGCATGACCAGACCTCTCATAATGTATTCCTCTCCAATGCATTGCAAAGGCACGATAATCATGCATATGATAAAGAAGGTCAGTGTCAGCGTATTTGGTCCTTTTTGCCCATATATCAATGCGGTTATTATTTCATAGATTATGTATACTGCCAATGGGATGGTCAGTGATTTGAAAAAGAGTTTCCAGTTCCAACCTCCTCGTGATGAGGAATAGGAAGAAAACGGCCTGTCTCGAACAATTAGGCTTGCAATATAAAGTGAAGGAATAAAAATTGCCACGGACAGATAACCGATGTAGCTTCCAACTTCAGAATTCAGAGATTCGTATCCCTGTGTCGCTAATGTGAAAATATTGTCGAAACCGTAGGCCTGTCCAAAAATCACGAATATCAAAGCCTGCAATATCACATATACAATTGTTGCGATAATGAATACTAGTATCGGCTTGTACCATCTATATTTTTCAAAGGTTCTTGGAAATGTTATATATTCTGGAAATTTGTTTTCGCTCATGTATTATAGTTTATTTTAGAAAATATTTAAAGTTCATCATGACTATATTAATAGTGATGGAGAATAAAAATTTACTCTTATTGATTTGTACGGTATTGTCATTTTTCACGGTTTTTGCGGTCAATGCAGTAACCATTGTAATTCCAAGCATTGCAGTCGAGTTTCACATGAGCAATATCGTTCAAAATTGGGTAACAATTATTTTTTTATTGGTTGTGGCAGTTCTATCGGTTCCTGCCGGCCAAATTTCAGCTAAATACGGCCTTAAGAAAGTTACAAACATAAGCATTGTCCTTTTTATCATAATTTCCATTGTCAATGTGCTTGTAGTCTCCCAGGAGCAGTTCCTTGTATGCAGGTTTATTCTGGGAATATCTCTGGCATTCATCAATGTCACATCTATGGCAATGATAGTGTCTGCGTTTCCTCCTGAAGAACGCGGAAAGGCATTGGGGATTAACATCACAGGTGTCTATGTGGGACTTTCTTTGTCTCCGGTATTGGGAGGAATCCTGAACTACAATCTGGGCTGGAGATCTGTAGTGCTTTTCGGTGTGCCCTTCCTGTTTGTGATTCTTGCATTGCTGCTGACAAGAATCGATGATGAATGGATTTCCTTTGAGGGCATTCCGCTGGATATCAAGGGGTCATTGACATATGGAATCGGAATGGTTCTCTTCATGTATGGCTTTACCATACTGAACACACAATTGGGAATGGCCCTGACCGTATTGGGAGTCATAATCCTGGTGATATTCGGATTAATCGAGCTTAGGCAATCACATCCTGTATTCGACATAAGGTTCTTTAAGAACCACAAGTTCCTTTCAGCCAATTTCGCGTCACTGTGTGCATACCTGGCCACATATGCCGTTACAACAATTCTTAATTATCATCTGCAGTACATCAAGGGATTCGATTCACAGACTGCAGGAATGATACTGCTCGTGGCCCCGCTGTGTCAGGTGGTCCTGGCTCCGATTGCAGGAAGGCTGTCTGACAGGTTTGTGCCTCAAATCCTAGCGGCAATCGGAATGGGGCTTGGAACTATTTCACTGTTTCTGTTCTCGTCTCTTGATGCGGCAACTCCAATGGAATTCTTGATGGTATCCATGGTAATTTATGGTGTAGGATTCGGACTCTTTTCACCGCCGAATACGAATGTCATAATGGGTTCAGTTCCTCCGAAGGATACATCAGTGGCATCGGCAGCAGTTGCAACAATGCGTACGGTCGGCCAGGCAATGAGTATGGGAATATTGACATTGGTGTTTGCGTTTATAATGGGTGATGTTCCGATAATCCAGCAGTACTATCCGCTGCTGATTCAAAGCTGTCAGATAACCTGCATCATTTGTGTGGTGTTGTGCATTGCATCTGTATTCGCTTCATTTGTTGGAATAAGGGCGAAAACTTCAGAATAATTCGATATTTCTCATTGAATGAGTAATTATAGGATGTGCATTATATAATAACATAGTTATGGAAAGGAAATATCGATTCTTAAGGGATAAGTATTACGAGCTGCTCCTGCCTACATTGTTTATGGTGATGTCAGAAAAGATAGCTGTTGTTATAGATGTAGTCGTAATCGCACTGCTTATCGGAGGTTCACAACTGTCCTCATTAAACTTAATGTCTCCTCTCCTTTATTTCACTGGAATACTCTATGTTTTTTTTTTGGTCAGGGAGGCAGCCTGCTGGCATTAAGGGCAAAATCGGATTTGGATGATGAAAAATCCAATTTTTATTTTACTGTTTCAATTATTGGAATCATCGTGATTTCATTGGTCTATATTGCGGTGATATTCGTTTTTTCAGATAATATACTGCACTTTTTGAATGCCCCATCTGAAATATATTATCAGGCAAAGAGTTATCTCTTTGCAATAATGTTTTTATATCCTTTGAATTGTTTCATTATAGTTATCTCATACTTCCTTCGCTCGATGGATTTCCTAAATTGCCGTTCTATTCAGTCCTGATAGCTAATGTGACAAATATAATATTGGACTTTATATTTTTGAAAGGTTTCAATATGGGCATGGAAGGTGCTGCCCTGTCAACAGTTGTCGGATATGCTGTTGGTGTGGCTTATATATCAAGATACCTGTTCAGTAAAAGGCGTTCCTTTAAGTTTGTTTCACCCGCCAAGCTGAAAATAATGCATGTATTAGATTCCCTGAAAAACATAATGCTCAACACTCCCGAAGTTGTCGGAAAGGTATTTTTCTCAATTCAGATGGCGGTCTTTACATATCTCTGTTCCACCTATTACGGTGCGGCAGGGCTTTTGGCGTTTCTTGTATATGACAACTCCGAAACTTTCGTCTACATCGTCCTTTCAGGAATCATGAAGGCATTGACTCCAATTGTGGCCGTGTTTTATAAGGAAATGGACTTTAAGGCCGTGCAATATATAATCAAAAAATCAATTAAGCAGGTCTTAATTGTCAGCATCCCCATTTCTGCCCTTTTCTTTGTGTATCCGGAAATATTGATTAAGCTATTCAACATTACTAATCCTCAATACATTCAAATCGTTAGCTTTGCAATACGCATTACCTCATTTGGATTAGTTGGACGCTGCATTTCTTATCTTCTGGCCAATTATGCTCAGGCCATCGAGCAGAACAGGATTTCATTTATAATCACATTTTGCGAAGAGTTTTTGATTTCCATTGTTGCAGCATTGATATTGACTCATTTCATTGGGGGAGTCGGCATATGGATTGCGATTCTATTGTCAGAAACAGTGCCTCTTTTAATCTATCTTGGTATGGCCAAATATCTCCAGATGTCTAATGAAATAAAAAATCTGTTCTTGCTTAAGGATTCAAAACTGGTGAATTTCACATATGTCAAAGGGAATAATGAGTATTCTGATGAGCTTTTGGAAAAAATTGAAGCAATATTCAAGGATTATTCTCCGCTCTTTTTCTCATCGGTGGGCGGCATATGCGAAAACATTTTTGATCATGACCCTTCAGTCAATCATATTGATGTTACTGTAAGATTGGTGGACGGCAATGCAGTGGTCCTCTTCATCGATGACGGCGAGTTATACAATCCATTCAATAATAAGAAGTTCAATGAATCTCAAATAATTAGAAAACTTAGGGAAAACAATTGTGAATTTGACTATACGAATGTTTTGGGATTCAACAAGTCATATGTCCGGTTCAATTACTAGTTTTAAAAAAAAGAAAGTTGAAAGATAAGGAATTATCTTTCTTCAACGGTGACTCTGTTCATAACGTCACCCTGTTGGATGGCATCAACAACATCTTGGCCTTTGATTACTTGGCCGAATACGGTGTGAACGCCGTCTAAGTGTGGTTGTGGACAGTGTGTAATGAAGAATTGGCTTCCTCCAGTGTCTTTACCTGCGTGTGCCATGGATAAGGCACCAGTACCATGTTTGTGTGGATTTCCTTCAGTTTCACATTTGATGGTGTAACCAGGTCCTCCGGTACCGTTACCTTTAGGGCATCCTCCTTGGATTACAAAGTTTGGAATTACTCTGTGGAAGGTCAATCCGTCATAAAATCCTTCGTTGATTAATTTTTCAAAGTTAGCTACAGTACCTGGAGCTTCGTTTGGGAATAATTCTAATTCGATGTTACCTTTGTCAGTTTCGATTATAGCGACTTTCATTTTATCACCTAATTTTTATATAATATTAATAATATAGTATTATTGATTAAAATATTTTATGGAGACTTTATATGAATACTCAAGAATTAATTAAGATTGAAGATGATTATTTCATAAACACTTTCACCAGACAGCCAATCGTACTTGACCACGGGGAAGGTGTTAAAGTATGGGATATCGACGGTAAGGAATATGTGGACATGTTTGCAGGTATTGCGGTCAACTGTTTAGGTCACAATCATCCTAAACTTGTAAAGGCAATCCAGGACCAGGCAGAAAAGCTCATTCACATTTCAAGCATATACTACAACGAGCCTGCTTTAATCTATGCCAAAAGATTGGTCGACAAAACAGGTTTCGACAGAATATTTTACGCAAACAGCGGTGCTGAGGCAAATGAGGGAGCTATCAAGTTAGCTGTCAAATACACAGGAAAAAGTGAAGTTATCTCAACTGTAGAGTCATTCCACGGAAGAACCATAATGACACTTGCTGCAACAGGTCACGAACATTATCACGAACCATTCAAATGCATCTTGCCAAAAGGCTTCATCAATGTACCATACAATGATTTGGAAGCAATCAAGGAAGCAGTTACAGAAAACACTGCAGCAATCATTGTCGAACCTATCCAAGGGGAAGGCGGAGTTAATGTTCCTGATATCGAATACCTGAAAGGAATCGAAAAGATCTGTAAGGAAAACGACATCGTATTCATTGTCGATGAGGTCCAGACAGGATTTGGAAGATGCGGAACACTTTTCGCTCATGAACTCTTTGATGTAAAACCTGACATCATGACAATGGCTAAAGGTATCGGTGGAGGAGTCCCAATGGGTGGAATCCTTGCAACCGAAAAGGTAGCTGCAGCATTCGTTCCAGGTGACCATGGAACAACCTTCGGTGGCGGTCCATTGGTTGCAGCGGCAGCTAATGCGGTTCTTGATGCGTTTGAAGAGGAAAATATCCTCGATAATGTCAATGAAGTCGGTGAATACTTCATATCCGAGCTTAAAAAATTGGATAAGGAAATAATCGCTGATGTGCGTGGTAAAGGTTTAATGGTAGGTATTGAATATGTCGACAAATTAAGAGAAGCAGGATTTTTAATCAACTGCACTGCCGACAAGGTCTTAAGGTTTGTTCCACCATTGACAATTACAAAATCCGAAATTGACCAGTTTGTAAAAGCTTTAGATGAAATACTCTAAAGCTCATAATTTCTTTTTTCTAAAACTTTTTTAAAGGAACTTGACAATTCCAAACTCTCTATTTTTTCAATTGAAGCCCACATATATTCGGTGTGCTCTTCGCTTATTTCAACGCTTCCTTCAACATCATCCAGATACATCATCAGCTGCACGGTTCTTTTATGGGAATAATCGTTTTGCACAGCCTCACAAAAGTCGCCCACATTCACATCCAAATTTGTTTCCTCTTTAATCTCTCGAATGAGTGCGTCAGCGAAATGTTCTCCCTTTTCAACCTTTCCGCCGGGAAGTTCCCACATTTCAGGATCGGTCTTGCTTTTAGGATGTCTTTTAACAATCAGAATTTCGCCCGAATCATTCCTGATGATGCCTCTAACAGTAAGTCCATATGATTTCATGATATTATTTTTAGTTTCATACTAAATATTTTAAACGGAAAATCGATTTCCTTCAATAGTATTAAATAGATTAGACAATATAAGTAAATACATAATGTAACTTTTTTAAGGAGTTTAGATTATGGACTTAAATATTAAAGTAAACGATAAAAACCACTTGGACATTGGTGGAGCCGATGCACTCGATGTTGCAGAAGAATTCGGAACTCCAACCTATGTGATTGATGAAAATAGGATAAGGGAAAACTACAATAAATTCTACTCAACTTTCTCAAAATATTATCCTGATTTTAAAGTATTCTACGCATGTAAAGCCAATACCAACCTTGCAGTAATGAAAATATTGGAAAGTGAAGGTTGCTGTATTGATGCTGTTTCCCCTGGTGAAGTCCACATCTCAAAAATGCTTGGATTTTCAGGTGACAGAATCCTCTTTACAGGTAACAACATAACTCATGATGAAGGCGCAGTCCTGAATATCGATTCAGTCTCTGCACTTAACAGACTGGCCAAAATGGTTGATCCGGAAGGATTGAAAATATCATTCAGGGTAAACCCAATGGTTGGTGCAGGACACCACGACCACTGTATCACCGGTGGAGTGATGAGTAAATTCGGTATCATGGACAATGAGGCTGTTGAAGTATATGAAATGGCAAAAGAATTAGGTTTCGACCCAATTGGTATGCATTCCCATATCGGTTCAGGAATTCTTGACCCGGAACCATTCAAACTTGCAATCGAATCCACAATGGACATTGCAGGAAAAGTCCACCAGGAAGCCGGAATAGACTTTGAGTTTGTTGACTTCGGTGGAGGTGTGGGCGTACCATACACTCCTGAAGAAAAGCTCCTTGACCTTGACAAATTCGCAGAAGTCAATGTTGCACTCTTCAAGGAAAAATTGGAGCAATATGATATGGGCAATCCTACAATGTATCTTGAACCTGGAAGATACCTTGTGGCTGATGCATGTGTGCTTTTGGTTACCGTCAACAGCGTAAAGCAAAGCTACAGAAAATTCATAGGAGTCGACGCAGGTTTCCACACACTACTCAGGCCTGCAATGTATGATTCATACCACCACATAGTCGATGCAAGCAAAATGGATGCTCCAATGACTCAGGAAGTGGATGTTGCAGGTAACGTTTGCGAATCCGGAGATTTATTCGCACGTGACAGGCCAATGCCTGATGTGGAAGAAGGTGATGTTTTAGGAATCCTCAATGCAGGCGCATACGGATTTACAATGTCATCCAACTACAACTCAAGGCCATTAGCTTCAGAAGTACTTGTAACTGATGGAAAATGCAATTTGGTTCGTGAAAGGGAAACCTTTGAAGACCTATACGACAAACAAAGGGTTCCACCACATTTAAAATAAGTTGATATCATGGTAGATTTAAAAGGATTAAAATTTTCAAAAATGCACGGAATAGGCAATGACTTTCCAATAATCAACGAATTTGATGGGGAAGTCATTCCTGAAGCTGACAAGCCGGAAGCATGCAGGATACTATGCCACAGAAACTTCGGTGTCGGAGGCGACGGAGTATTGTTCGTAGAACCTTCAGAAGTTGCCGACATCGGATACAGAATGTTCAATCCTGACGGAAGCGAAGCTGAAATGTGCGGAAACGGTATAAGATGCTTTGGTGACTTTGTCTACAGAAAAGGCATTTTAAAGCAGGACAAAATGACTGTTGAGACAAGGGCTGGAATCAAAACAATCGAAATCACCCTTGACGGCGATGAGCCTGCACTCTTTAAGGTCGATATGGGACTGTCAACATTCAAGACTCCGGAAATTCCAATGACTTCTGATAAGGAAGAGTTTTTAAACGGTGAATTGGATGTAATCGACACCAAGTTCAATCTGACCGCAATCAGTGTCGGAAACCCTCATGCCATAATCTTTGTCGATAATGTGGATGAAGTTGACATCAACAAGTATGGGCCTGCAATTGAAGCTCATGAAGTGTTCCCTGAAAAGATCAATGTGCACTTTGTAGAAGTCATCTCTAAAAATGAGGGTAAGATGATTACCTGGGAAAGAGGAGCTGGCGTCACACTTGCATGCGGTACCGGTGCAACCTCAACTGCAATTTCAGGTTTCAAACTTGGACTGTTTGATGAAAACGTATTGCTCCACCTGCCTGGCGGAGACTTAAAATTCAATGTATACGAAAAGGATGATGCCTTAGGCGCTTTCATGGAAGGCCCGGCAAAACTCGTTTTCGATGGAGAATTCTAAATTCTCTATATTCCTTCTTTTTTCTTTCTCATTATTCCAAATATGATATCAATTACACCAAGCACGATAACTATTGCCATCCATATGCTGATTCCGCCTCTGACAAATGAGAATATCAGTGCAAGAATTATCAGCGCTACTCCTGTAAGTATTGATACTTTCCATTGTTCCATTATATCACCTTATATGCATTTATTAAAGTTATATCCTCAAAAAAGAAATGTTCTGATGCCTTTATTTCGGCAATAAAACCCATCTCGTCAAATTTCTGCAATGTCTCATCATTGCCGGAAAGTGAAGACTGTATCATCTGGACAATTCCTCCATCATTTAAATGATTTCCCACTTCATCTAAGAAAAGATCAATGACTTTCCTACCATTTAGTCCACCGTCAAACGCATAATTTATGGTGTCATCTAAAACTTCTCCTTCTTCGGTAGGTAGATATGGAGTATTGAATAGAATTACATCAAACTTTCTGTTTTTCACCGGCTCGAAGAGGTTGACGAAGAGAATCTCAATGCCTTCAATGTCATTTGCCTCGAAATTTTTGCGTGCAAGTTCGCATGCATCAAAATTGATGTCGGTTACGGTAATGCTGTCTGATAGCCTTGAGGCATACATTGCAACAATTCCCGAACCCGTTCCAATCTCCAGGACGCTTTGGTCAGGCTTGATTTCCAGATTTTCCGCCAAAAGATAGCTGTCTTCGGCGGGGATATAAACGTTATCATGAGTATTGATTATAAATTCGCCCATATTATCACTCAACAAAAATCGGATTTAGCTTTTTTAAGTCTTGATTTCACCGTGCTTTCAGGAGTATTCAAGATTTCGGATATTTCCTTTATGGTGTAATCCTTAAAATAATAAAGCGCTAAAACTACTCTTTCTTTTTTCGGCAAAGTTGAAACAGCGTTGTGAAGCTCCAAGTACAGAAAACTGTTTTCAGAGCTTATGTCGGGGATTGAATTCAGAAAAACGGATTTTTC
>CADBHR010000078.1 GCA_902794475.1 uncultured Methanobrevibacter sp.
AATTTCTTCAGCAGTTATTTGTTCCATTACTGGCGCTTCTTTGGTAGAGACAATTTCACCTGTAGCGTTATCAGCAGCACTGACAGCCGAAAATGACAGTAGCCCTACCAGAAATATTGCCAGAATAAAGAATTTACTATTTGGCAAAAATCATCACTCCTATAATATAATTAATTCATACTATATCTTTATAATTATTACTTTATAAAGTAATATTGAACTAAATTAATTTTTTACATATTATACTGAAAAAATAATAACAAAATGTAAAATTTATATTCAAAAAAAACTGTGTGAAATGTCATATATTTGATTGTAATTTTAACTTTCTTGGTGACTTTATTGTAGTATTTCTTTCCTTTGTAGGTTACTGTCGCTAAAAAAAAGTATTCAAAAAAAAGAAAATATGTTATCAGTCCGCAAGGGTCCAATAACATCTTTTAGGAGAAACAATTGTTTCATCCTTTTTCAAATCCTTCATGATTTTGTCAACTTCCTTCTTGTCGACGCCAGATATTTCACTGACCTTTTTGGCATTCAAAGGTTCATCAGAACTTCTGAATGCTTCTATTACTTTTTCTTTGTCATCCATATTATCACCTAATGATTTTAAAATTAAAAACATCTATAATTTCTTAAAGTTCAGCAAAGCGGACAGACCCCATCTGAACAGGACAATTCCTGATGCTCCTCCTTTTTTAGCATATTGCGCATCCTTGAAGAGTTCACCATATGACAATTCATCAAGATCAGAATCAGACCTGTAACTTTGCAATCCTGCCCAAATTTGAGCACCCTTGGAACTCTTTACAAATTCCCTAGTGGTCTTTTTAATCCATTTGTCCCCTGCATGATAATTTCCCTTATAAATCATAGGAACAATTACATCAAGATGTTTTGACATTTCAGAAATATCCTGAGCATAATAATATTTCATACAATTTGGTTCAGGCATCACTGCCGAAGACACAATTATTCCTGGTTTAACATCCCTAACCGATTTGCTTGCCTCTTCTATAAAGTAATTAACTGCTTTCACTGCATTCTTATACTTATAGGCAGTTCCAGGAAATCTTGTATAATCAAAGTGTATTCCATCGACTTCCTTAATGCGTGCATAGTATCTGGCTTGTTTAATTATCTTATTCATGTGCTTATAATTATATTTGCCGTTGTGGGTGCATGGCGGAATATATTTTCCCTTATAGAATACGGACATCCACATGTGAACTTTCATTCCGTATTTATGCGCCTTTTTAATCCATTTTATAACATCCTTTTTACCATACAAATCAATGGCAGTGTGGAGAAGGAATATATGTTTTGTTCCAAGTTTGGAAAGCTTTTTTAGGTTAACATTTTTCATGTCCCATCGGTTAACCCAGTAACCATCTCCCTTTTTCAATTTGGATTTGACAGCTACAGTTCTATAAGCTGATGAAGCCAGATATTTGCCATTTTTGGAAAAACCATATTTGATTTTGTTTTTTCCTTTTTTAAGGTTTATATAAAATTTAGCAACTCCTATCTTATTGGTCTTTGACTTGTAGGTTTTGCCGTTCACTCTAATTTTAACCGTTTTACCGGGAACACGATTGCCGTAAACATCAAAGAGCTTAAGGTGAAAAACTGATTTTACACCTTGACAATGATTCTTGGTTTTGTCAACAAGCTGTACAAAAGTCTTTATATATGATTTTACAGTAATAGTAGAGGTTCCGTTTGAAGCGGTGTAGTTGTCATCACCTGCAAAAAAATAGCAAACTTCATAAGTACCGGTTTTGAGTTTGAATGTTATAGTCGCCTTACCGTCTGAATCAGTAGTTTCATTATACTCAACATCATTTAAAGTTATTGTAACTGGTTTTTCAGCCAAAGCACTTCCATTGGAAGTCAGTACAATAGTGAAAGTGTCATTATAATCCACATAGGATATTTTATCCGAAGCTGAAATATTTGTTGATGATTTGTTGTCCTCATCATCGATTGCAACATCATCTGCTGTTGATACCTTATCTAAATTCCCCTCGACATTAGATGTCACATAGGAATCTTCATCAAAGGAAGTTAAATTATCGCAAGTGACATTTTCACTTGCAGATATTACAGAAACAGATAAAAATAATGTTAAGAGAATAATAAAACAGATTATTGCTTTATTTCTCATGTATTCACTCCACTTAAAACATTTGTATCCGGCATACTTAAATGTTTGCTCACATGAATTTCTCTTCAAAGTCCATTAAAACCTCTAAAAGGAGATGATCAAGACAATCAATTGTCTCATCATAAATATCTTCAGGCACGTCCCAATATGCAGATGCAATGCTTCCTGCAATTGCAGCCTGAGTATCCGCATCACCACCAAGGGAAACAGCATTTCTGACGGTGTCTTCAAAATCATCGGCCTCCAAAAAGCAGATTATGGACTCCGGCACACTTCCTTTGCAGGATATGTCAAATTCATAGGTAGGTCTAATCTCATCCAGAGATAATGACAGATTATAATCGTATCTCAATTCAACATGTTCCCTGATTTCATCCTTGCTTGCTCCAATCCTTGCAAGATAGATTGCATCTGATGTTGCAAGTGCGCCGATTACTCCGTCAGGATGGTTGTGAGTGACAATAGCCGAAGTTCTGGCCAACTCCTGAGCTTCCTCCAAAGAACCTGCCACCCATGCACAAGGAGAAACTCTCATTGCAGACCCGTTTGCCCAACTTCCGTAAGGCTCTGGGGATTCCTGATTCAGCCAGTCATAAAATCTAGGTCCATAGCCTGCATTCGGATACCTATTCCCAAAATATTTAAGATTTTTAATCAAGACATCCTTTGAATTCTTATCTTCACATAACCATTTTGCAATGGCCAATGTCATTACAGTATCGTCAGTAAATTGTGAATAATAACTGAACAAATCAAAATCTTTTGTTTTGATAGGTCGATTCTCATAAACTGACCCTATCACATCACCGCTAATTGCTCCAATAATTCCTTTCATGAAATAACTTTGATTTTTAATATATTAATAAGATACTGTTTTCATATTAAAAATTGTTTTAACTTTGTAAACTGAATTTTCCAATTTCCACCAAAAATCGGCCTTTTTGAATTTTGAGAATTGAAATGAAGATTTGTGAGTATTACTGCGAATTGAATTTAGTAATATTAAATTGAAAAAAAATAAAAGCTTATTTACTATTAATTCAATATACATCAATAGTGATTAAAATGAGTTGTTGGAAATACTGGCCAAAAATTGAAGAAATAGCAAATAAATTAGAAAATTATGGTATTGACTCCTTAAATGACTTATCTTCATTAAATGATGTTGATTTAGATGAAATAACCAAATTATTGGATGAAATTGAAGTTATTGCACATGATGAAACAATAGATTTCGATTCAGCGAAACACATTTTGGATGATGAAAAAATGAATAATGCACTAAAATTAATCCGAAAATTCTATTTATACATCGGTGCCAGACTAGAAACAAGCAATGCAAGGGAAATAATCGAATCAGACAATCCCAAGGCAACCTTAGACACATTTCATTTTTATGAAAGATATCAAGGCCTCCTTACCAATGAATCCAAACTGGCACATTGGCACGACGACAAGACCTTTGTTTTTGTCGGCAGCGGCCCTTTGCCATTGACATTGATACTATTTCGAGAAAAATTCGGATGCAGATGCATAGGCATCGAAATACAGGAGGAAGTTGCGGAATTATCAAGAGAGGTTATCAGAAAATTAGGTCATGATGACGGCATCGAAATCCTGGTCGGGGACGAAACACTGCTTAAGGATATTGACTTTGACATTCTGATGGTAGCCGCATTTGCCGAACCTAAAGAAAGGGTATTCAGCAACGTTTGGGAAATCGTTGATGAAAAAACACCCGTACTTGTTAGAACATACAGTGGTATGAGAGCAATCCTTTATGCTCCACTAACTGACACCATCCTTAGAGGATTCCATAAAGAGATAATGCTACTTCCAATAGGAAATTCAAACAATACAAGCGTACTGCTTAGAAAAGTAATTTAAATAATTTCTTTTCAATCTTGTTGATTCACTACCGCTTTTTGCACTAGGATCGCTAGCTTTCCAATCACCCAATGGATCATTATCTGGATTACTATAATTTTTAAATTCTTTCTCTTCCCCGTTTAAATAAATCTTATCAATATTTCTTGCATAAATTAAAACATAATCATGTTGCAAATTAAAGCCAGTGTTTTTATCTGCTGTTGTAGTTTTTGTTTTACGTATAACCTCCCCAACATAATTTGGTTTCCCAAAAATTTCATCGCAGATTTTACGAAGATTAACCATTTCATTCTCATCGATTGTAATGAAAATTAAACCATCTTCTTTTAATAAATCTCTTGATAATAATAGACGTGGAAAAATCATATTAAGCCAATTAGTATGAAATTGGGCATTAGTTTTTTTATTTACAAATGATTCAGAGAGATAATGATGGGAGACTAGCCATACTGCAGAACAACAGGATGTGATAAATTGCCGAATTGGTGCTACACAACAATAACAATAACCGGTGAAAAAGCTGACATACGCAGATTCCTCGACAAGCATACTCCTGACGGGAATTTCGATTTCAGAACAGTCATCCCCGAACCTGAAACCGAAGAGGAATGTCCTGAAATATACAACCTGAATATAAGGGATCGTCCCATAGAAAGAAGAAAAGGCAAGGAATGGTTCAACTGGTATGACTGGAACCAGACAGAGTGGGGATGCAAATGGAATTCCAGCTGCACCTATGTCGAATGGGAATCCGATGATACCTGCCTCATGGAATATCAGACCCCATGGGGTTCGGCTGAAGGAATCGAGGATGAAATAGAAGAAATGTATCCCGAACTTACCTTCGAATTCGAACATGAATATGAATAATTTCAAATTAGTTTGAGCGAGAAATCGTTCAAACAACTTTTAATTTTTGATTTGTAAATTTTTATATTATTTTTTTACAGTTGAAATTTCACTTCGATGAAAATTCTTTCTAATTTTGCTTTAATTTAAAAAATACTGGTTAAAAAAATTAAATAGACTAAAAATGGAATTTTGACATTTTTAGACTTTCAAAATGTTATTGGGTTATGATTTTTAATCATAGATAATATCATTTGGCTTGTTATTTTCCAACTTGCAGTTTTTGATGTCGAATGATGAAAGCTCACTTCTGTTGATGTTTACAGCACCACCTTCCCTCACTGCTTTGTTGTTTTTTAATGTGGAATCGAGGATTGTAAGCGTGCCCCGATCGTTTTCTATGGCTCCTCCAAATTTTGCTTCATTGTCATTCAGTTCAGATCCAATAATGTTCAAGGCATTTCTATTGAATATTGCTCCCCCTTTGTTTGAACTGTTATGGTAAAACTGGGAGTCGTTAACGATTGTTTCACCATCGCTGTAAATTGCCCCTCCATAGCTGCCTCCACTGTTCCCGCATAGCTTGGATGAGCTTATATTCACTTTTCCGGTGTTGTTGTGTATTGCTCCGCCATAGTTGTTTACGGTGTTTGCAAGTAGGGAAGAATCTACAATATGAATGTCTCCATTGTCGTTGTCAATAGCGCCACCATCCAACCTTGCGTTGTTGTTTTTAAATAATGACTTGAATATGGACAAATTTCCATTTCTGTTGGATACTGCTCCCCCATCCTGTTCAGATTGGTTTTCCTGGAATCTGCAGTTTTCAAATCTAACGTCACTGTCACCGTTGATTTTCACTGCGGCCCCATCGCAGTTTAGAATGTTGTCGTAGTTCAGGTATGAGTGGCCGTTTTTAAATGTTACATTTTTTAGCGTGATGTTTTTTCCGGTTATGATAAAAATTCGTGATTTGTCTAATCCATCGATTGTTTTTCCATTTCCATCTATTATTAAGTTGTCAAGATCTAGTTCTATGCCTCCTTCATAAAAATCTATTTCGTATTCTTCAAGGGTTATGTCATGGTCTAAAATTATTTCTTCAGAATTGCTTTCATGGATTTTTTTATCCAAATATCCAAAATCAAAATTTTCTCCCTGAGGAATTAATTTTTCACTTATTTCAACTGTACCTTCACCACAGATTATATTTTCCAATTCCGGTGGTGATTTTTTAATCTCTATATGGCCTTCATTAAGTATGGATTTTCCATCATTATTTATCTTAGGATTTATAATGGTTAAATCGCTGCGGTTTATGATGTTAAGTGAGGCATTGCCTTCAAATCTGCTTCCCTCAACTGTACAGAATTTTCCATTGTTGCAGATTACAGACTCCCCTGCATCGTTTTCGGTGAATTCTCCATTGAAAATCCCCATTCCTGCCAGGTCGAATTTGGAACTGTCGTTTGATATTATATGTTTTGATTGATTGTTTGTGAAACTGCAGCCGTTCAATTCCAGTGTGCCGTTGTTTGAAATAATGTTGTTTGGTGACTTGTTATTGGATATTTCACAGTCCCTTATTTTCAAGTTCCCTATCATATTATGAATCGCTCCGCCACGGCTGTGTGTGACGTTATTGATTATCTTGGAATTGGAAATGGTAAGAATTCCCCAATTGCATATTGCCCCGCCCACATTATCTGCAATGCTGTTTTCAATTGTTCCGTTTATGATAGCCATCTCTGAAAAATTGCATATTGCACCGCCGTTGTCGCTTTTGCCGTTTTTTAGGATGATGTTTTTAATGGTGACTTTTCCTTCTTCACAGTAGAAAATCCTCACTTTATTCCTACCGTCTATGCTGTGTCCATTTCCATCAATCAGCAGGGAATCAGAGTTCAGTTTTATACCATCACAATATTCGGAGATTTCATTGTCGTCTAAAGCTATATCGCAGTCCAGGACAATCTCTTTGGATCCACTGTGGATTAATTCATACAAATATTTGAAATTTCTTCTTTCATTTTGATCCTGGCTTTCCGGGGATTTGGATTGAGTAGGTTTATTAACATTTAAATTACCGATTTTATTTTCTAAAGATTCAACAGATTCTGTTTTGTCCTTTTGGCCTTTGTTTTCTATTTCATTAGTTTCTGGTTTATTTATTTTCTTTACGTTATCCACCATCTTGTTGGAGTTTGAATCGATTTTCTGAGAATCCTTCTCTTTTTTATCAATTCCCAGAGATTTTTTAAAATTTTTAAAGAAACCCATAGAAACACCATTCATTTTTTTAGTTTATATGATTATTTTTAATTAAATTCACTTATAAATTATTGTTTAACCTTGTAGAAACCATGTCAAAATTTAAGTGAATATCGATGTTTTTTGCTTGTTTTTGTTAAATAAGTGATATTTTCTCTTTGTTTTTGATTTTGACATGTTATTGTTCTTTTTATTTTACACTTGAATTTGTTCTTCGCAAAAAAA
>CADBHR010000079.1 GCA_902794475.1 uncultured Methanobrevibacter sp.
ACTTGCAAGACAAATCTTAAGAGAAAGAGGAGACATCCCAGAAGACGGTGACCTTGATATTGATTCAACTGAATTCGAACTTAAATTTTAAGTGAGTTAAATGTTAAGACAACCTGCTGTGGCTGGAGCATTTTATCCGAATGACCCAGACAGATTGATAGAACTTATTGAAAGTTGCTTTTTGGATGATTCAGGTGTAGGTTACCTGCCAAATCTCGAATCATTCGACGGTAACGAGTATCCTATCAATGTTATGGTTCCTCATGCAGGTTATCAGTATTCTGGTCCAATAGCCTCTCATGGCTATTGTGAAATCGTTAAAAATGGTTTTCCTGAAGTTTTTATTATTATAAGTCCTAACCATACTGGATTTGGTAGTGAAATATCTGTATTCAATGAGGGAGAATGGATTACTCCTTTAGGAAATGTATGTGTTGATAATGAGTTTGCAGACAGTATCATTGACTTTTCAGACATTGCTTCTGCTGATTTCACAGCACACATCCGTGAACACAGCATTGAAGTTCAACTGCCATTCCTACAATACTTTTCAACTGATTTTAAGATTGTTCCAATCACTATGGGCAAGCAGGATTTTGTCACTTCAAATGACTTGTCAAATGCAATTTTTGAAGCTGCAAATAAATTAGACAAGTCTTATTGTGTTATTGCAAGTACTGATTTGTCTCATTTCAACAATCAGGAAAAGGCAAATAAAGTTGATGGATTTGTTCTTGAGGATATTGAAGAAATGAATGAATTCAAGCTTTTTGAGGAAGTTGTTCAGTATAATATTACCATGTGTGGTTATGCTCCTGTGATGGCCACCATGTCCCTTTCAAAGAGATGCAATAAGAACACTAGTGAAATATTGGCTTATGGGACAAGTGGTGATGTTACCGGGGATTTCACGTCAGTTGTAGGTTATGCTTCAGGTGTTTTTAAATAAGGTGTATTTATGATAGCTAAAGCCTCTGCTCCGGCAAAAACAATATTGTTTGGTGAGCATTCTGTAGTTTATGGTGAACCTGCTATAGCGGGAGCAGTCAATAAAAGAGCATACGTAACAATTAAGCCATCAGAAGATGATGCAACTATTTTTAGAGCTCCTGACATTGGTTTTGAAGCTGAATTACTTACACAATATAAAAAATATGTTTTACTTAAGGGAAAACCTGGTATTATTAGATATATTTTAGAGTCTCTTTATCGAGTACATGACCATACTCCGATTGACATCACGCTGAATTCCAATGTTCCTATCGGTTCAGGTCTCGGATCATCCGCAGCAGTAACTGTGGCAACTCTTGCCGCATTATACAGATACCATAATATTCGTTTTAACAAACAGTCCCTTGCACATGATGCTCATATGGTTGAGCAGGCTGTTCAGGGAGTTGCAAGTCCATTGGATACTCTGGTTTCAACTTATGGTGGACTTGTCTATTTGTCAAGAAACAAGAAAGTCGAACACTTTAATGTTAATTTTAATGTTCCATTTGTTGTAGGTTATACCACCAAGCATGGAAATACCGGTAAAATGGTGAAGGATGTTAAAAATCGTAAGGATAGAAATCCAAAAATCATCAATCCGGTTATTACATCAATGGGTAACCTGACCAATTATGCAAAACAGGCTATTTTAAAAAGAGATTTCGCTAAAATTGGCGAATTGATGAACATTAATCATGGATTTTTAGATGTCTCGTATGGTATATAATGCAAGGGAAGCCGGTGCAATAGGTGCCAAAACCACTGGTGCTGGTGGGGGTGGCAGTATCATTGCTCTTTGCCCTGGAAAGGTAGAGGAAGTGGCTGAAGCCATTGACCGTGATGACAACATCTTGAAAATCAGATTTACTCGAAAAGGAGTTTCTTCAAGGGTTTATAAGTGATTTAATGATTATTTTAAAAATTGGCGGCAGTATTTTAACAAACAAGGACTCAAAGGAAAGTGAAGTTGATGATTTGAGCCTTAAAAGAATTGCATCTGAAATTAAAGCTTCTTTGGATGCATCACCTAAACAGTTAGTCATTGTTCATGGTGCAGGTTCTTTTGGACATCCTCCGGCAAAGAAACATAAAATCGGTGAGGAATTTGATGAATCACAGTATCCTCAAAAAAGATTAGGGTTTTGCGAAATTCAAAATGAAGTTAAAAAATTGAACATGTTCATTTGTGAGGCTTTCATTGCTGAGGGCATTCCTGTCATTGCCATTCCTGCTTCTAGTTTTATAACTGCAACTAACAAAAGGATAACCAATGGAAATCTGTATTTATTTAAAAATTATCTTCAAAAGGGTTTCATTCCAGTCATTTACGGTGATGTAGTTTTGGATGATGATTTGGAATTTTGCGTTATTTCCGGCGACCAGTTGATACAATACTTGGCTAAGAACCTTTCTCCAGATCAGGTCATCCTGGGGACTGATGTTGACGGAGTTTATAACAAAAATCCTAAAACACATGATGATGCCATATTTTTTGATAAATTCACTTCACTGGAAGATTTGGACACTCTTGAGGGAACCACCAATGTTGATGTAACTGGAGGTATGGTTGGAAAGATTAAGGAGCTTTTACATTTAGCAGATTTAGGAATCGAATCTAAAATAATAAATGCCGAAGTCGAAGACAATATTTTCAAAGTATTGGAGAATAAACCAGTTAAGGGAACAATAATTTCAAGGGGAAATTAACACATGATTTCAGATAGAAAATTAGAGCATTTATTAATTTGTGAAAATTATGATGTTGAGTTTAAGGATAAGACTACAGGATTTGAAGACATAGAATTGGTTCATAATGTCTTGCCTGAAGTTGATAAGAATGAAATTGATTTGTCAACTTCAGTTTTTGGTAAAAAATTAGACTCACCTTTATTTATTACAGCTATTACTGGAGGCCATCCTGCAGCTAAAGAAGTTAACAAACAATTAGCAATCGCAGCTGAGAATAATGGGATTGCTTTAGGCGTTGGTTCTCAAAGGGCTGCTTGTGAACATCCTGAACTTGCAGACACTTACAGTGTGGTTCGTGAAAATGCACCTGACTGTTTGCTTGTTGGAAATATTGGTGCACCTCAACTTAATTTGGCTCAAAAAGCGGTTGAAATATTGGATGCAGATATCCTTGCCATTCATTTAAATCCTCTTCAGGAATCAATTCAGCCTGAAGGTGACTTGGATGCCAGAGGATATACTGATTTGATTGGCAAAATCACAGACACTGTTGATATTCCTGTTCTTGCAAAGGAAACCGGCTGCGGAATTTCAGCCGAATCCGCCAGAACATTGGTTGAAGCAGGTATTGATTTCATTGACATTGAAGGAGCTGGCGGAACTAGTTGGGCAGCTGTTGAAACATATCGTGCGCAAGACAGATATCTTGGAGAAATATTCTGGGATTGGGGAATTCCGACTGCAATCAGCACTGTTGAAGTTACAAATGCTGTTGATGTTCCGGTCATTTCATCCGGAGGTATACGCACAGGTCTTGAAGCTGCAAAGGCCATTGCTCTTGGAGCAGATGCTGTCGGCATGGCATTGCCATTTTTAAAAAATTGCGCTTCTCAGGAAGCTTTAAACACATTTATTGATAGATTTAATGATTCATTAAGAATTGCTATGTTTTTAGTTGGAGCAAATAATATTGAAGAATTGAAACAATCTAATTTAGTTATTCGCGGAAAAACAAGGGAATGGCTAAATGAAAGAGGTATTAACACAAAGAGTTATTCAAGGAGATGAAACATGAGCGTAGAAGTTATCGCTATAGGAGGATATCAGGAAGTCGGGAAAAACATGACTGCTATCCGTATAGGTGATGATGTTGTTATTTTTGATATGGGAATTCACCTAGATAGGATTAGTATGCACGAGGACACTGATATCGACAGAATGCACAGTTTAGATTTGATTGAAAGGGGAGTTATTCCTGACGATACATTGATGAAGGATGTTGACGGTAAGGTAAAGGGAATAGTTTTCTCCCACGGGCACCTGGACCACATCGGTGCTGTTGCTAAACTTGCTCACAGATATGATGCACCGTTAATCGGAACACCTTATACTTCTGCTTTAATAGAGAAACAGATTAAAGGAGAACGCAAATTCAAGGTGTCAAATCCAATCAAGGTATTAAACCCTGGAAGCAAAGTAAAGCTTTCAAAAGACATCACATTGGAATTTGTACAATCAACACACAGTATTCCACAAGCGGTGTTTCCTGTATTGCATACTCCTGAAGGAGTTATTGTATATGCACTTGATTTTAAATTTGACAACCATCAGAAGGTATCTCCGCCACCGGACTACAAGAGATTAAAAGAGTTGGGCAAAAAAGGAGTCCTTGCATTAATAGTCGAGACAACCAACGCCAAAAACTTTGATGAGGTAAAAACTCATTCAGAAAGAATTGCAAAAAACATATTGGAAGATGTAATGAGAGGACCATTGTATGAAAAGACTGGTATGATTGTCACAACATTTTCATCTCACGTTGAGCGTGTGCAGGCCATTGCAGACATTGCCAAAAAAAGTCACAGGGAAATATTTTTCTTGGGCCGTTCAATGGAGAGGTTCTGTGGTATTGCACAGAAATTGGGAATCTTGAAATTGCCTGAAAATGCCAGCATTTACGGATCTCCAAAAGCAGTCAACAAAGCTTTGATGAAGGCTGATGAAGACCGTGCAAATTACTTGCTTGTAACTACCGGTCACCAAGGGGAACCTGATGCACTGCTTCCAAGAATTGCTAGCGGAAGAACTCCTTTCAACATTAAAAAAGGAGATAATGTTATTATTTCAGCACCTATTATTCCAAACCCAACCAATGCAGCTAACAGGCACATTATGGAAAGGAGGTTAAAGGTAAAAGGTGCAAGAATTTATCCTAATGCTCACGTTTCCGGACATGCTGGAAGAGAAGACCATCGGGAATTCTTACGTATGTTGAAACCGCAACATATTATACCGGCACACGGAGACTTATCAATGCTTGCAGCTTATGCTGAGCTTGCTGAAGAAGAAGGTTACAGAATCGGATACGATATCCATATTTTGAGGAACGCTCAGGCACAAGTTTTTAGAAGTTAAAGAGGGATATTATGAGTGATGTAAAAGAGGTACTTGGAAATTATTCAACAGACATTACAAAAACGATTGAAGAAGAGTTAGCCACCATAACTCCAGATAATTTGGCCGAGTCATCAGTTTATTTGACTCGTGCTGGAGGAAAAATGTTAAGGCCAGCTTTAACATTGATAACTGCTGAAGCTGTTGGTGGAAAACGTGAATCTGCTCTTAAGGCGGGTGCAGCTATTGAATTGATTCACACATTTTCATTAATTCATGATGATATCATGGATCAGGACGATATGAGAAGGGGAATGCCTTCAGTTCATAAGGTCTGGGGTGATGATGTTGCAATTCTTGCAGGTGATACTTTATTTTCAAAGGCATTTGAAATCATTATAAATTCTCAAGGGACAAGTTCAGACCAGAACAACAATGCTTTGGCCACTGTTGCAGATGCATGCGTAAAAATCTGTGAGGGTCAAGCTTTGGACATGGGTTTTGAAGAAAGGTTTGATGTAACTGAAGATGAATACATGGAAATGATTTTCAAAAAGACAGGTGCGTTGATTGCAGCCGCCACTAAAGTCGGAGCAATTATGGGTGGAGCAACTGATGAAGTCATTGATGCCATGTATGAATATGGCCGTTTAATCGGTCTTGCTTTCCAAATTCAGGATGATTACCTTGATTTGGCTTCAGATGAAGAGACATTAGGAAAACCTATTGGTTCTGATATAGGCAAAGGTAAGATGACCATCATTGCAATCAGGGGTCTGACCGATGCTGATGATGACAGGTTACTTGAAATCTTAAAAGCTGAAAATAATTCTCAAGATGAGATAGATGAAGCGATTGAAATTTTAACAAATTGTGGTGCTATTGAATATGCTCGCAATTTGGCACATGAATCTGTGGTGCAAGCCAAAGAAGTACTTGAAATATTGGATGATTCTTCATCTAAACAGATACTTATTGACATTGCAGATTTCGTACTTGAGAGAAGTGCCTAACTTTTCTCTCACTTTTTTTATTTTTTGTATTTTCTTATAATTTTCCAATTTTGATTCAGGTTTTTTTTTCGATATTAAAGTTTAAGATGAAACAATCAATTCTGAACATTCTTCATTTGATAATGACAAATATTTTTTACAAAAAATTCAAAAAATTTATCATTATTTTCAACGATTTATCATGATTTATAATTATTTTTATTTCTCGAATATCTGTAGTTATTTTACTTATTTAATTATTATAATAGTTTGTTTTAATTATTTAAATAGTAAATTAATATAATACAATCATAATAAGTATTTTTAATTATTTAAATTAAATTTTATTTGTTTTAATGTCTCAGATATTTTAATAACATTTATATATTTAGTAATATAATATCTATTATTAGGTTATTTAATTAAATTTATTTAATTGGATAATTTAGTTTAGCTATTTATAAATTGTTCAGAGTATTACGAATAATTTTCAATAAGTAGAACAAAATGGAGGACAAGATTTTAATCATAAAATTTCATGTTAGATGTAATGGTAAGTGATATGTGTTGATGTTTTAAAGTCTTGTAGTAGTTTTCGACTTTTCTTTTAACTTGGAAAATCAGTTGAATTTCGATTTGTTCTAGTTAATGCAATGAAAATGATTCTAATGCTCTATAATATTGGAGATAAAATATGTTGGAGATTAAGCACACTTTATGCCCATCTTGCAGTGTAGGTTGCGGCATTAATGTTGTTTTGAATGACGGTGAAGTTGTGGGAACATTCCCATATAAAAGACACCCTGTAAATGCAGGAAAAAATTGTTTAAATGGAAGAAACTCTATTGATTGTTATTTAAACAAATTCGAAAATGCTGATGTAGATGCATTGATTGGAGATGTTAAAAAAGAATTGCAATCAGCTGATTCATCAAATGTTACTGTAATTTGTTCAGGTAACAATACAATTGAAGAAACTGAATCAATTAAAGAATTTGCAGAATCTAATGGTTTTAACATTGGTTTTTATGCAGATGACTTAAAGAATTATGATGAAGTTGCTTCTTATGATGATGTGGAAAATGCACAGAAAGTTTTTGTCATTGGAGATTTGTTATACGAAAACCCATTGATTGGAAGAAGAATAGTCCATGCAAAACAAAATGGGGCTAAAATTTTCGCTTTTGTAAAAGCTGAAAGTTCAGTAACATTTAATATCGCCGACGAATGCTTCAGCGAATCCGTTGGAGAATTTTTGGATGCTTGCAAAGGAGATATTGATGAATCTTCTGTATTGATATTTAATCAGATTGATGATGCTGATGATTTGGCTAAAATCGAAGCACTCGGCTGCAAAATATTGCCTGTATTCAGTAAATCTAATACTAAAGGTGCATTAAGTATTTTGGATGCCAAATCAAAAGATGAAATGTTCGAATTGTTGGACAACACCAAAGTCCTTTTGGTATTTAATGATGATATTGTTGACGAATTGGAATTTGACTTTTCAAAAATTTCTAAGATAATCACTTTTGCACCATGTGCAAACGAAACAACTGAAATTTCAGATATTGTTGTTCCAATTAAAACATGGCTTGAAAAAGATGGATCATTTGTTAATGCAATGGGTGAAACCCAAACTTTCAATGCTGCAATTGAATCAGATGTTTTAAGCGAAATTGAGGTAATTGAAAAATTAAACGGATAGGCAGGTGATTTATATGAGTTATGTTTTAGCAAAATCTCAAAATGACGATATTCACAAAGCGGGCGAATGTGGAGGTGCTGTAACCAGCATTCTTAAATATTTGCTTGATGAGGGAATAGTTGATGGAGTACTGGCAATAAGTCCTTGTGATGATGTTTATGATGGTGTTCCAACTTTTGTGACTGATTCTGAAGATTTGATAAAGACCGCAGGTTCTTATCACTGCGCTCCAACCATGATTGGAGACCTTGTTCAAAAATATTTGTTTGATAAGAAAGTTGCAATTACAGTCAAGCCATGTGACATGAGGGCTGTAGAAGAGCTTATAACAAGACATAAGATTAATAAGGATAACATTTACATGATTGGTTTGAACTGCGGAGGGACAGTATCACCAGTCAGCGGTAGAAAAATGATTGACCTGTTCTACGAAGCAAATCCTGATGATGTCGTAAGCGAAGAAATCGATAAGGGTCAATTCATCATCGAACTTGCAGACGGTTCTGAAGAGGCAGTGAAAATCCATGACCTTGAAAAAGAGGGTTACGGTCGTCGTAACAACTGTCAGAGATGTGATGTGAAAATCCCTAGAAAAGCAAATATCGCTTGCGGTAACTGGGGTGCGGAAGACGGTTGGACATTCATCGAAATCAATGATGAAAGAGGTCAGGAATTAATTGACGGTGCAAAGAAAGCAGGCATTCTCGAAACCAAAAATCCTGCTCAGGGAGCTATTGACGGAAGGGCTAAAGTTGAAGGCATCATGATCAACATGGCTAAAAAGGTTCAGAATGCAGTCTATCCGTCAGTCAGTGAAATGGATGAATGGAGTCGCTGCATCAGCTGCTATGCATGTCGTGACGTCTGTCCAATCTGCTGGTGCTTTGAAAACTGTGAATTGAACAAGCCATACTTCAAGGATGAGACAAATGTTCCTCCAATGCCTATTGCATTCCAGGGAGTAAGGTTGTCCCACATGAGTTTCAGTTGTGTCGATTGCGGACAATGTGATGATGTATGTCCAATGGACATTCCAGTATCATTGATTTTCGATAAATTGCAGAAAAAATACTTTAATAGAACTGGCTATGTAGCTGGAGTTTCAGATGACATCAAACCTCCATTATACAGTCCAGAAAAAACAGAATTATAGAGGTGATTTTGATGGCAGATGATTTAAAAATTGTCACCAAACATCAGGATCATTCGTGTAATGTGTTCCGGAAGAATCAGTCCTTCCATGATTTTCAAGGCATTCCAGGAAGGTGCCGACGGAGTGTTTGTAGGAGGTTGCCATATCGGGGACTGCCATTATGATGCAGGTAACTACAAATGGTCCAGAAGATCAAAAATTGTTGAAGACATTCTTGAGGAATTTGGAATCGAAAAGGAAAGGTTCTGTCATGAATGGATTTCAGCATCAGAAGGTGAAAAGTTCCAGAGGACAATGGAGGAATTCCGTAAGGAATTGAATAAGCTTGGCCCATTGGAATTAGAATAATCAAATATGTCAAGGAAGTAAATAGCTCATCGCTATTTACTTTCGTTAATTATCTTTCCAACATCAGTGATTCGTTGCTGATGTTAGAAAGATAGTTAAATAGCGAATATTTGATTATTTTTCAGATTAATTTTTCTATATTGATATTTCATCATTAGCCTTTAAACTGTTAATTGAGCATTACCAATTGATAGTTTATTTTTTTCTCCATCAATATGGAAGATTAATTAAAAAAATGAGAGTTATATGATGTTCATGTAGGTTTCATTTACTGTCTACAATAGCTATTGAAGCCCATCACTTTAATGGCTATACTTTATTTTTTTTAAGAAAAGAAAACCTTGTAGAAACCCTCATTTAAAATACTTGAATTGCTCTGTAGATGTTGTATAATACATCTTTGAGTTTTGTTTCTTTATTTTGGAGTTTTGTGCTTCTACTATAGTTCCCTCCGTTGAATCTTCTTTTTATTACATAAATTACACTTTCTACGTTC
>CADBHR010000080.1:0-7127 GCA_902794475.1 uncultured Methanobrevibacter sp.
ATGTGTTTGGTACTTCCTCTTACGAATAAGGTTACGGATTTTGCACCGGAACATTCTTCTACGAAAATCATTTCTTCACCGGAGATTTTTCTTTCTTCTACGGTTCCAGCAATACCTAAATCATCAGTGGTTAAGTCATCTAAGTTGGTGATGACACTAGCGCCGGTTGCTCTGGATAATTTTTCGATGTCTGATTTTTTAACTCTTCTTACTGCTAAAACGCCAGCTTTGGATAAGTAATGTTGTGCTAAGTCGTCGATACCTTTTTGTGCGAATAATACGTTTGCTCCAGCATCAACGATTTTGTTGACCATGTCTTTAACCATTTTTTCTTCTTGTTCAATGAAAGCTTGCATTTGAGCAGGATCAGTAATAGTGATTTCAGCGTCCATTTCGGTTTCTTTTACTTCTAATGGAGTGTTGATTAATGCGATTTTTGCATCTTTGATTTCAGCAGGCATACCTGGGTGTACTCTTTCTTTGTCTACAATTACACCTTCAACTAAGTTGGATTCTTCAACAACAGCTCCATCTTTTTTCTCGATTTTAATGTTGTCAGTGTCGACACTGCCGTCTTCTTCAGCTACAGCTTCTACAGCATCTACGATTAATTTTGCTAATGGTTCACGTGCAGCTTCGGTTCCTTTACCAGTCATAGCAGTCATAGCTACTTTGAGTAAAATTTCGGAATCAACATCATCGATTGCGATTTCATCTAAGATTTCTTGTGCTTTTTCTGCTGCTTTTCTGTATCCCATAGCAATGATAGTTGGGTGAATGTCAGAATCTAATAATCCTTCTGATTTTTTTAATAATTCTCCAGCAATGATTACTGCAGTAGTAGTTCCGTCACCGACTTCGTCTTCTTGGGTTTTTGCTACTTCCACGAGCATTTTTGCTGCTGGGTGTTCAATATCCATTTCTTTTAAGATAGTTACACCGTCGTTGGTTACTACAATGTCTCCGAGTCCGTCAACTAACATTTTGTCCATTCCTTTTGGACCTAAAGTAGTTCTTACAGTTTCAGCTAATACTTTACCAGCTAAAATGTTATTTCTTTGTGCATCTCTGCCGACAGACCTGTTAGTACCTTCAGGTAAAATAAAAATTGGTTGTCCTTGTGCCATAAATAATCACCTTTTTTTAATTTTTAAATAATTAGATCAGTTTATAATATCAACATGAGAAAATAAGTTATAGTGTTGACAAAACCTTTCTACTTAATACATGAGTTTGAGGTTATATAAATACTTTACGGTATAAAGTAAATTAAAGTAAGAAAAAGATTTAAATGGAAAATACTGTAAAAAACATCACCAACAAATATCAAAATCATGACACATAATATTAAAAGTTACCTGCCCTCATGTTAAATTATTAATTGTCAAATCAACTAAATGTAATGTTAACCAAAAATTTAGGAATAATATATGATAGAAGATAGATGAGACAGACAACAAACTACAAAAATAGAAAAATAATTTAAGTAGAGTTATCTACCTTGTTTTTTCTCCAATCTGAATGGTGGAGTGGATTCTTGAGTCTCATAAGCTTCTTGTTCTTCTTGCAATTCATTAAAGAAAGCATTGATTTCTTCCAATCTTTTGATCTTATCGTCTTTTCTTTGAAGCTCGTTTTGAAGTCTCAAGTATTCTTCACGTGAAACAGTCTGTTCCTTCAAATAACGAAGTTCGCTATCACGGGCATTAAGCTCTGTCTGCAACTGATTTTGAAGATTTACATAATCTTCTTTAGGAATAGACCTTTCCCTTAGATATTTAATTTCACTGTCTCTTGCATCAATTTCAGTGTCAAATCTACTTTTAAGGGAAACGTAATCTTCTTTAGGAACTGTGCTTTCTTGCAGATTCACAATTTGGCCGTCCAAGGTCTTAATTTCTGAATCAAACTTGGATTGCAAATCATCATATTCCTCTTTAGGGATAGTATCTTTTCTTAAATTATCTATTTCAAGGTTCATTGCATTGATTTCAGATTCAAATTGAGTTTGAAGAGATATATATTCATCTTTAGGAATTGTTTGCTGTTTTAAAATATCTAACTCACTGTTAATCTGATCAATTTCACTTTCCTTAATGCGAATCTCATTATTCTTAAGCTCAATCTGCTTTTCAAGTTCCAAAATTTGAGCCTGTGACTCAACATCGTTTTCTAATTTGAGCACTTTGATTTTATATTCATCAATAGTTCTAGAAAGAGTATTAATTTGAGCTTCTTTTTCTGCAATGCTTTTGTAAGACTCATTTAGTCTTTCATTAACATCAGACAACTCTTTTTTCTTATAATCGCGTAGCTGTTCTGCGAAATATTCCTTAATCTCATCAAGAGAAGTGTTGACATAATCAAGTTCATAAATCCTGTCTTCCTGATTTTTGATTAGAATATCCTTCTCTTCCATCTGTTTTTTCAAAAGATTTATTTCATCTTCAGCTTTAAATTTGATAACAGATACTTCCTTTTCCTTATCAACAATGTCTTGCTCAAGTTCTTTTATCCTTTGTGGAGTATTATCATTTGCTCGTTCAACTTCAAGTTCAGTTAATTCATATTTTAACTGATTAAGCTCTAATAGGCAAGACCGAATTAAAGACTGTAAAGTATCTTTTTCAGCATCAATTCCTATTTCCATTCTATCCCTTAGTTAGTATTTTATCCCAATATCGATTTCAAATTATTAATCTTATATGAATTTGAAAATTCCGATATATTGTACAATATAATTCCTTGATATAAAATATTTCTTTTATACTATTTAAATTAAACCCTCAAATTAACTAAAAAATAAAACAAAAAACATATAGAAAAAAAATAGAAAAATCAGTAAAAATTAAAAAAAATAAGAAAAATAAATTGATAAAATTAGAGTATTTTATCATTTATTAATTCAGCATTCAATATTGATGCTCCAGCAGCTCCACGAATGGTATTGTGACCAACTAAAACATATTTGAAACTATTATCAAATGCCGCATCTTTTCTTAGCCTACCAACAGTTACAGCCATACCATTACTTGCATTTCTATCCATTCTTGGTTGTGGTCTGTCTGATTCTTCTTTAACAATAACAGGATTTTCAGGAGCTGAGAATAAATTTAACTCTTGTGGCAAACCTTTAAAGTTTGACATTTTATCACCCACATCCGCAATGTCAAAATCATCAGCCAATTCAATAAATACCGCTTCAGTATGACCATCAATAACAGGTACCCTATGACATGATGCACTCAATTTGAAATCTGCATTGATTACATCATTACCATCATATTTACCCAACAGATATAATGATTCGCTTTCCATTTTTTCCTCTTCCCCTCCAATGTAGGGAACAAGATTATCGACAATAGCCATTGATGGAACACCATTATAACCTGCGCCAGATACTGCCTGCATGGTTGATACCCTAACTGATTTTACATCAAAATTATCAACAATAGGTTTCAATGTCAAGGCAAGAGCGATTGTTGAACAATTAGGATTGGTAACAATAAAACCATCCCAGTCATTTTCCTTTTGCTGAGCATCTATCATGTCCAAACATTCCGGATTGACTTCAGGAATAACCAATGGAATATTTTTCTTCATCCTGTGTGCACTTGCATTACTTGCAACAACATATTCCTTAGCATATTCCTTTTCGACAGTTAGTGCAAAATCCGCCGGAAGTGATGAAAATACAATATCCACATCATCATCCATAGCCTTAGGATCAGTCTCAATGACTTCAATGTCTTTTACAGACTCAGGCATCTCATTATCCATATACCAAGTTGTGGCATCCTCATATCTTTTACCTGCAGATCTGGAAGATGCCGCAAGTGCAGTCACCTTAAAATCTGGGTGATTTTCAAGCAATTGAATAAATCTTTGACCAACCATACCGGTTGCACCAAGTACTCCTACATTTACCATATTTAACACCTATTCTAATCCTAAAACATCATTCATACTGCTGACAATACCTTTTTCAGCATTTGGAATGTATCTTATAGCTCTGATAACACCAGCAATGAATACTTCTCTTGTATGTGCCTGGTGTTTGAGCTCTATTCTTTCACCATCTCCCACAAACATTACGGTATGATCTCCAACAATGTCTCCACCACGGATAGCATGAATACCGATTTCTTCAGGAGTTCTTTTTCCAACCAATCCCTGTCTTCCATAGACTCCAACCTCTTCAGTGTCACGGCCAAGTTCTTCGGCTATAACTTCAAAAGCGGTCATGGCTGTTCCGGATGGAGCATCCTTTTTCTGATTGTGGTGAGCCTCAATAATCTCAATATCAAAATCATATAATAATGGAGCCAATTTCTTTAGGGTATTGAAGAATACGTTTACTCCAATAGCCATGTTTGATGAAATGACTGCAGGAACATTATTGTCCTTTACATTTTGAATGTTTGACTCCATCTGTTCATCGCTAAAACCAGTAGTTCCAACAACCACACCAACTCCACATGATGTTGCGGTTTTGATTGTTTCCACTGCAGCATGTGCAATGGTGAAATCAACCAATACGTCAGGTTTTGATGCCTTTAATGTTTCCTCTAACTTTTCGGAGCCTGTAATTTCAACACCTAATTCATCAATTCCAGCTTGAAGGCCAGCATCTTTACCTGCTAAAGGAGTGTTTGGCATTTCAATAGCTGCAACTACTTCCATATCATCTTGTTGTGTGATTTTTCTAATAATACCGGAGCCCATTCTTCCTGCTGCCCCAGTTACTGCTACTCTAATCATAATATTACCCAATTTATATTAATTCAGAATCTTTTAATGCTTTTTTAAGAATTTCAAGATTTTCAGGTTTCATTTCAACCAAAGGTTTTCTTAATGGTCCTGATGGCAATCCCATAAGATTCATTGCGGTTTTGACAGGAACCGGATTGCTTTCAATGAATAATGCTCTAATCAATTCGACCATTTCGTAGTGAAGCTCCATAGCCCTTGTATAATCATCATTCAAAACGCTGTCAACCATTAAAACCATTCTTCTTGCATCAATGTTCGCAGAAGCGGAAATTACCCCTGTTGCACCGACAGCCATGAGAGGCAAAGTCAATGAGTCTTCACCTGAAAGTATGCTGAAGTCATCTTCAAGTCCTTCATGAGTAAGTGCTCTGTAGATGTCTGATACTTTGTCGACACTACCGCTTGCTTCTTTAACAGCATCAATACCTTCAACTTTCGCCAATTCTACAATGGTTTCGACATCCATGTTTATTCCAGTACGTGAAGGTACATTGTATAATATAATTGGAATGTCAACAGAATTGGCAATTGTAGTATAATGATCAATCAAAGCATGTTGCTGTGGTTTGTTGTAATATGGAGTAATTAACAACGCAGCATCAGCACCAGCATCCAATGCATATTCAGTTAAAGAAATTGCTTCAGAAGTTGAATTACTTCCAGTTCCGGCAATAGTTTCAACTCTTCCATCGACTTCATCAACGAGAATGTCAATGATTTTCTGATGCTCCTCATGGTTTATTGTAGCAGATTCACCTGTGGTACCTGCACCAACCAAACCTGATACGCCCTTATCGATAAGATAGTTTATATTTGACCTAAAACCTTCTTCATCAATTTTTTTATCTTCCGTGAATGGTGTTACCATTGCAACATATGTTCCTTCAAAATTCATTTTAAAACCTCATTAATTAATTCGCGTGCTTTTTCACCATCTTCCCAGTTGACAAATAGTACAATTGCGGTTTGTGATGAAATAATCTCGACAATGTTGATATCATTTTTTCTAAGTGGTTCTGTAATATCTGAAATTATTCCCGGAGTGTCAATAATATCAGGACTTACAAATGTAATCATTGCAGTGTCTCTTCCCAATGATAAAGAACTTAATACATCATTATCTATAACAACTTGATGCAACAGATGATATGCCTTGTTGGAATCTGACTTATCTACAAATGTGGTGATTGAATTCTGACCTGCTGAAACACCAAAAATGTTAATCTCTGAATCTGCAAGAATTCCAGACAAAGTAGCAATCAAGCCAGTTTTTTTAAGCATTGCTTCACCAACAATGGCTATAAGTGAAATAGGGTTCTTATACATAGTTACACACTTCAACATGTCTCCTTCAAAAGGGCCGACAATACGTGTTCCCTTTGAAGACAAGTCCCCATGTGCGAAATTGATAATTTTTGCAGAAATGGATGGATCTTTATATTTTAATGCATGAGGATGGAGAACCTGTGCTCCATGAGTGGCCAAATCCCTCATTTCCTCAACTGATATCTCATCTAACAATTGAGCCTCCTCAATTTTATTAGGGTCAGTTGACATTACTCCTTCAACATCAGTTACAATGACAACCTCATTTGCATCCAAACAGTGCCCGAGCAGGAATGCTGTAATGTCACTTCCACCCCTTCCAAGAGTTGTGACCTCGCCACTAGGACCCTGTCCTAAAAATCCGCAAACAACAGGTATAATTCCCTGATTGACAAGATTCTTAATGCCTTCTGCCTTTTTGGTAGTGGTATTGAAATCAATGCTTGCTTCCAAGGAATTGGAATCAGTTACAATCGGCCATAATTCATGATATGGGTCAATATATTCTGACTTAACCCCTAAAGATTCAATAGTTGCTGAAAACAATCTAACACTAGTCAATTCACCCATTGCCATTATTTCTGCCTTCTGCTTATCTGTCAAACTAGTGCCAACAGCTTCATCAGATAATCCTATAAGTTCATCAGTAGTCTTGTTTACTGCTGAAACCACTACAACTACCTGATTTCCTTTCATATGCTCATTTACAACGGACTGTGCCGCTTTTTTAATCCTGGAACCATCACCAACCGAGGTTCCACCAAATTTTGCTACTATCAAATCCATTAAGTTCACCTATTTCTTAAAAAGTATTAATCAAAATTTTGTTCAATATAGTAACTAAACAAAATATACATATATATTTTTATTTAATCGTATTAATATACTTTAATCAAATATCGATAGAAATAATTTAAAAGATTAAATTAAAAAAAAAGAGTTTTATAAAAAAAGAGTAAAAAAATATGAAAAAAGCTTAGTCTTGGGTTTGTTCTAACCTTACAAGCCTTGTAACATATCCTGCAATT
>CADBHR010000080.1:7145-13398 GCA_902794475.1 uncultured Methanobrevibacter sp.
AAAAAAAAGAGTTTTATAAAAAAAGAGTAAAAAAATATGAAAAAAGCTTAGTCTTGGGTTTGTTCTAACCTTACAAGCCTTGTAACATATCCTGCAATTTTATTTCTTAAATGTTTAGTACTTACAGTAGAGTATTCTTGTACTAATTTTTTATTTTCTTCAAAATCAGTAGTGAAAACACCTTTATGAGTTTCAATAAGTTCTTTTGCTAAACGTTTAACAAATGAAGTTCTAATATTGCCCATCAACATTCCTCCTTAAAATTTCTTTCTGCTCATTTTTACTTAAAATTGTTAGCATATTTACGATTTGATCAATAATATTGCTTAGAAAAGACAATATCCTTTGCTAGTGAGGTTCTCTCGGAAATTAAATCACATAACTCATTATCAATTTCATCAATACGCACTCGGGATTTTTCGAGAAGTATTCTGGCTTCTTTTTCATTTTCAAAAGACATTTCCTTATTGTTACTTTTCAAAAAAATCACCAAATTGATAATAATATAATTTATTAAAATCATAGTATATAAACTATATGCTTATTTTTTAAATTGAAGTAAAAATCTCGGGGATTATAATAAACAACATCCCTCATTGTCAACGGCAGTTTCAATTACCTGCCCTTCATATTTGCTCCATGCATCCTGGACATCATCTGTTGAATCATTATCAACAACTGCAAAAAAAGCTGAACCTGTTCCGGACAGGCCTGATGCAAATGCCCCCGCCTGAAGAGCATCGATTGCGATTGCAGAATCGAAGCCCAATGTAGATGCATAAATCAAACCATTTAAATTGATTGCCTTGAAATATTCCTTTTTGGATGCAAAATCGTATGCAGTTTCAACCAAAGGAGAAAGAACCTTCATTCGCCCAACATCAGATTCGCCTGATTTTGAATGGAAATTTGGCATATATATCAAAATGTCATGTTCATCCATCTTTTCATTAATGATGAATTTCCTGTTTTTATTATCTGTTACAACGACTCCACCAAAATATGAAGCGGTTGCATCATCAAAGGAACCCGTAATTGTAACGCCCGCATCAAGAGATGCATCAATAGCCATATTGACCACTTCCAAATCAGTCAAATGACTCAAATCAAACTCCTCAGCAATTATTTCAGATGTGACCTTAACGATTGCATTTGATGAAGCGCTGCTGCTTGAAAGGCCTGATGCCATCGGCAAAGTGGATTTTGTCTTTAGGCAAACTCCAAAATCATTTTCATCAATGTCATAGTGATCAAATACCTTCCGAACACACAAATCCATTAATCCCGTATCTGCTCCAACATCATTAGCGCATTCAATGCCACTTGAGATTGATTTTGCTTCACATCTGATGTCCAAGCCAATACCAAATGCTGAACCGAAACCGGTGGCAATAGCATTGATTATTGTTGCAGAACCTGGAGACCTAACTGTTTTTTTCATTGTTTGAGCTCCTCATATGGAATATCAACTACAGCAAAGTCCAAAGCTCTGTTTCTTGCATTCATTGACAGGACAAGCCTTAATTTTTCATCATTGACAATTCTATCGACTGCTATTGCTATTGATGAAATCTTGGTTGGATTGACCAATAAACCAACATCGTCATTGATAATTTCGGTGATGCCTCCAACATCGCTTCCGATAACCGGCTTTCCACAGGCAAGTGCCTCAATCAAAACCAAACCGAAGCTTTCTGAAAAGGACGGCAAGATCAGAACATCACAGCTCGGAATGATGTCCTCCACATCATCGCGAGCTCCTGTGAATATGACATCCCGAATGTTCTCCTCTTCAACTTTCTTTCTGAGCTTCTTAAATAACGGGCCGTCCCCAACAATCACCAGATAATAGTCACTGTTTGCTACTTTTTTGGCTTCGAGAAGAGAATCGACATTTTTCCTTTTAATCAGGTTGCCTACAAAAAGAACAATTGGCTTATCTTCAAGCCTGTATTCCCTTTTAAATGAATCGTTAGGTTTTGTTGAAAATTTATTGATGTCAACGGAGTTCCATGAAAGTTTTGTTTTGTTGGATATTCCCACAACTCCTGTTGCGATTATTTCGTGCCTTAAGGCATTGCTTACTGCAAATACTCCATCTGCATCATCCAATACCTTTCTGATTGTTGAACGCATGAAAGATTGATTCTTATACAATTCAAACATGTCTGAACCATGTGCTGTGACATAAGTCTTGATACCGTGTTCCTTTCCGACCTCGACGGCAGCCGCTCCTGCCGGGAACAGATAATGACCATGAATAATGTCAATGTCTTCCTTTTCTATAAGCTTGTTCAATGCCTTTTTAGCATTCTTCTTAAACATCAATCCTCTAACGCCTTTAATACTAAGTCCTTTTGTTGGGATGACATGAATTCCATCAATATCCCTAATCTCCTTGTGAGGATAAGTTATAACATAAACTTCATGACCCATCTCAACCAATCTTTTTGACAGGGTGTGAATATGAACACCAACACCTCCGACATGTGGAGGGAACTGACCAACCATAGCTATTTTCATAAAACAAAACTCCATAAATTCATTATATATTATATAATGAAATTATTGTTTAAATAAATATCCGAAAATTAAGAAAAAATCAATGATAAACTTCTTGATAACAAAAAATAGAACTAGTCCATGTTTTCTTTTATTTTGCATTTAACCCTATTACTCTTTTTATGATAACATTATTGCTTGCTATTCCTATTTAATCAATGTGGGTTATTTTAAATTATTCTGAAAATATTTATATACTATGAAGTTTATATTAGAATTAAAAACAAAAAACCGACTAATAGTCGAAAAATGATTGACGAGAATATGGGGCCAATTATAATATAAAAATCAATTGATGGTTTATTTTTGGAGGCAATTATGAAAAAAGGTGAAAAAAGAAAACAAGAGCTGCTGAATATAGCTTATGATATGTTTCTAACACGTGGATACGAAAATACCAGTGTTGACGAAATCATAGAAAAAGCACAAATAGCCAAAGGCACATACTACTACCATTTCCAAAGCAAAGAGCAGATGCTCGAAGAAGTCATAGACATGATGATCAATAATGAGGTCGAAATGGCAAAGCAGATTATCACAATGGATATTTCAGTACCGCAAAAAATAGTCGGGATACTTACATCGATAAAACCTACCGAAGCGGAACAACCCATAAAGAACGCTCTTTTCCAGCCAGAAAATGTGTTAATGCATCATAAAATCAGGAAAAAATTGATTAGCATTCTTACACCACTTTTATCCGAAGTTATAAAAGAGGGAGTAAATAAAGGCATCTTTGAATGCGACAATATACCTGAACGTGTGAAAATGCTCCTTATCATCAGCGACGGCACGTTTAATGAAGGCAAGTTTAGTGAACAAGACATATCCGTCTTTATAGACATGACTGAAAAACTTCTCGGTGCAGAAAACGGAACAATGAATTTCATTTACGGTCTGATTGATAAAAGTGATATGGAGGGGGTCTAGTGAGTAATACTGGACAATACAAATATAAACCTGTTCTATTTTTTGCTCTGGCATATGTTTTTACCTGGATATTTTGGATTCCGGCAATCTTTTTACCGGAAAGCATCAGTCCATTGCTCATGCTGATAGGCCTTATGGCTCCCGCTATTGTGTCTACAGTTTTCATCATGGCGTCAGGATCAGATGCGCTTAAGCAGGACTTTAAGAATAAGATCATCGGCTTTTACAAGGTAAAATGGCTGAATGTGGTTTGGGCCGTGATTGTATTTGCGATTATAATAGCCTGTTCCATTATGTTATCTCTGCCCTTTGGACAGTCACTCAACCAGTTTTCCTTAACTGAAAGCTTTTCCTTTACCGGTGTTGGAATAGCTGGCGCATTCATCACCATTACGATTGCTTCCATAATTGAAGAGGTGGGATGGAAAGGATACTGTGAGGATTCAATCGGCAACTATATGAACTGGTTCTGGGAATCCATGATTTTTGGTGTTCTATGGTCTTTATGGCATTTTCCTCTAATCTTTATACCGGGAACCTATCAGGCAGGACTTATGGTGAATCCTATTTATGTGATTAACTTTTTTGTTAGCGGAATCCCTATGGGATTTGTCATTACATGGGTCTATCTTGAAAGCGACCGTTCGATATTGGCTTGCATGATATTCCATTTCTTCGTCAATTTCATGCAGGAGAAAATAGCGATAACTCCTGAGACAAAGTGCCTGGAGACAATAGTAATAACAGTGGTTACAGTTATTATAATCCTTGCTAAAAAAGACATGTTCTTTGAAACCCGTCATGTCGGAAGACTACTTGAATACAGCAACGAGCAGCAATAATAATCCAATTAATTAAGTAGCGATTAGACAACCTGTGAAATTTTTAAAACCGGTGAAGGTCAGCGGAAAGTAAAATCAAAGGCATCATGATTTAAATCGGCAGCGAAACTTAATGACAAGATGGAGTCTGTAGGCAATTCCATGTCGGCAGTTGGGAAAAATATGATGCCCCTTACAATTGCCATTGGCAACCTTGCAGTATTGCTGCAGATTCCATGAAAAATTAGTTAAAATGAGTGAGTGATGACTGGAGAGAATACTCTAATTAATCGCTTTTGTTGAAATAATTTTTGGTTCAAACACCAGTCCATGTGCTCAACAAAAATAAGGTTAAACTCATGTCCTATTTAACATCAAAACCCTTTTTTATCATGCTGTTTTTAAGAATCTCCATTGCTTTTATCGTATCAGGCCCGGAAACCCTCTTAATCATGCGGTTGTTTTCGTTAAACCTTCCGATGAAATAATCCTGCTGTTCCTTACTTACAAGGTCAAGTCGAGTATAGTTAGTAAGGCATTCCAGAAGCGCAAATACTCCTCTGTTTAAAGCCTTTGCACACGGATGGTTTTTTACGATTTTTACAACATCGCTGCTTATGATATAAGCCTCTCCATTCGATGTTACATGGTCTTTAATTGGATCCATTTTTCTGATGTCTGTGACATCACAAATGACATATGCTTCCGCATTTTTCAATATTGCAATGTCCTCGTCATCTGTAAACTCTTCAATATCCAGGTTTCCGATGGTTGAATTAACAAAATTTATAGGGTCAAAAGTGATGTTTACAACATATCTGCGTGTTTCCATAATGTTTTTCAGGGTTTGGGTGCCGACAAATAACCTGCATCCTAGTTTGTCTTTGCCTTTGCACACGATTCCTATTGGCGCCGCATTTTTTACACCGTCCTTGCTCATGGTAGTGTAAATCCCTTCGTATTTCTGTCCTTCTTCAATTCCAATATCTGTCAAATCAATAGCCATTTTACCATCCATACTAATTTACATTTTAATATTTAGTAATAATCTAAAAAAGTTTATAAACATTACTATTAGATTGAAAAAAAAGAAAAATAGTCAAAAAGGAGAATTACTCCTTTCATTGACACTATTTGATTTTAATTTTAAAGGCAACTGATTTAAAGGCAGATGCCATATAGTTTGCATTACCTTTAGCTTGGATTTTCACTTTAACCTTGTAGGTTCCTTTTTTAAGGCCTTTTTTGATTGTGACTTTACCGTTCTTTTTGTTGATGGTAATCTTCTTGTTTCCTTTAACTTTTTTATAGGTTAGGGTTCCCTGGCCTTTCTTGGTGAACTTGACTACTTTAGTTGCCTTAAGTTTCTGCGCTTTCTTTTTAAGTTTTGAGAATTTAACTTTAACGGTTTTGGCTTTAACTTTCAAAGGATTTGCAGCCTTGTTTATCTTGAAAGTTACTTTTTCAGTTCCAGTGTAGGCACCGGTTCCTGTAACTGTAATTGTATAGGTTCCTGCGTTTTTAGGTGAATCACTTGACCATTTAAGGGTATAGTCAACGCCTTCTTTAAGAATCAAAGCATTGATTACGGTAACTGTTGGCTTTTGGACTTTATCATTATATGTGAAGGCATTCTTGGACAATACCACTTTAACGTTAGCAATGTTTTCTACATCACTTGAATATTCTGCTTCAAGCATAACGGAACGTGTCCATATTGCACCGTATTTACCGTCGATAAATGTGAATCCCTATTTCATTGAAGAAGGAATAAGGCCATCATCACCTTCATAATTGGAGTAAAACCATTCCCATGTTCTATTATCAAATCGTTCAGTAACTGTGAAATTTGAAACTGTCTGGTTTTTAACTGTGACCTCTTTGCTTCCTGCAGGTATTTGAGCAATAGATAAAAGTTGATTAATTACAAAATCAGTCAA
>CADBHR010000081.1 GCA_902794475.1 uncultured Methanobrevibacter sp.
CAAGAATATCTATCAGAAGCTTTAGCTGTAAAAAATGCATTAGTTGTTCCATTCATACTTTTCATTATCGGTTTGGTAATTGCATTTTTAGGATATCCCTTTACAATCAGCATCTGCTGTTTGATATCAATCATAAGGTCAATTATATATCACTTAAAAACTGATTAATACATCTAAATAGCACTACTCAACATCTTTAAGTGCTTCAACCATATTCAAATCATTTATCTTATCAGAAAACATTAAATTGACACCGATTGATATTGCAAATGTTATGACTGCAGACAACAGTATGTTTCCCCAGGTCAATGTAGGAACATAATAAAGGGAATCGCCGGCAGCATTCATCATTAGAGTCATGAAGTAGAATCCCAAAGGAATGCCTAAAATAAAACCGATAGCTGTGAAAAATACGTTTTGAGTCAGCAATAATTTCCTCAATACATTTGTCTTAAAGCCTAAAACCTTCAAGGTAGCAATTTCCCTCTCCATTTCAGTAAATGACAATATTTCAAGATTATATAAAACTAGAATCGCCAATGCCACAGCCACAAATGTCACCACAGAAACCATCATCATTACAGCGGAGGTCATTTGATCCCAGCTTTCCTTCATCTTTTCAACACTTGCAGTGGATTTTATTGAATTGAAGTTTTCGCCAAATTGCTCAGCAGTTATAATGTTTGTAGGTGTAAAATTCAATCCTTGGTCTTCTAAAGTATCTGGAGACATTATCAGACCCTGTGAAATTGGCTCCGCATGTATTTGGCCTATTTTTGAGGTAACCCAATCATCCTCACCGACAATGTGCCATCTGACCTCATCCCCAATTTTCAGATTAAACTTTTCCGCCAGTTTAGTGGAAATGGAAACATCTCCTTCATCGATATCGATTGAATTCCTGTTGCTGTCCGTATATGATATCAAATCCGTATTATTTGATACCAAAAGTGCTGCCGTGTCTTCAACATCATTTGCCTTCATTTCAATCGACTGCTGCATTATAAAGCTGCCGTCAGTTTCATTTAAAATATAATACAGTTCCATCGGATTGGCATCTTTTGAAAGTAGCAATTTTGACTCATAATGAGTGATATCATCATATTCCCATGATTTCAGCTCATCCATACTATCATTCATTCCGAATGCCGCAATCAGCAGCGCCACACAACCCATCACTCCAATTATTACCATCAATGCTCTGAAGTTGTTTCTACTTGCATCCCTCAAATTCCATCGGAAATTGAAACTTAAACGGTTCCAAATCCTTGACCGTTCAATATGAGTTTTTGAAGAAATATGAGGTGCCTTTGGTCGCAACGTATCTGCAGGATTTTCCCTTGAGATTCTCCTACATGAAAAATAGGTAACCAATACAGATAATGCAACCATCAGCACTGCAATGTAGATGAAACTCATGTCAAAACCGGGATGCCAGCTAGGCATACTGTAGCTTCTCATCATTGACGGATAAAACATTTGTGGAATTACCATTGGCCCCATAATCAATCCAAGAATTGACCCTGCCAAAACCGGAAAGAAAGCATAAGCAAGATAATGCACAATGATTACATTATCCTTAAATCCTACTGCCTTAAGGATTCCGATTTGAGCACGTTGATGAGTCACGATTCTTGTCATTGTAGTGAGAAGAGTTAAAAAAGTGACTAAAATAAATACAATCGGAAAAACATTCCCAATCATCTTATGCTGTGCCATTTCATCTGAGAATTTGGATACACTTAATTGATCCTCTTTTTTAGTGACAGACAGATAATCAATTGAAGAGAGCTTATCTTTAAAATCATCATAAGAGGAGTTGTATTTAACAAGCAGAGTATTGTATTTCAAATCATGAGGGTATGATTTGGCAGACAGGTATGCAAAACCCATTTCTTTAAAATCAGGAGTTAATGAATTTGGAGACACTTCATAGATATATTCCGGAGAGTATCCCAGTCCCTTAATTTCTTTTGTGATTGTTTGATTGTCAAATTCAAAACTTATCTTATCTCCAACTTTTAAATCATTGGCATCTGCAAAACGAGAATCCAACCAAACACCTGAACTATCATCCGGATTAAAGTCTTCTCCTTCTGTTTTGTAAAATTTAGAAATCGTTCCCGTTTCTATAAAGTGCAGCGTGACATCAGGTTTGTTTTCAAGCTTTGCTTGTGATTGAGTCACTTCCTGCCTGTCAGATTGGGTTGTAAATTCATTGACCTTATCCAGAGAGGCATCATCAAAATCAGTGTTGTAGACCCATGCATCAGCCATGTTCGTATCTTCATAGAATCCATCGGAAGTTTGCACTAATCCATAATACTCTGAATAAATCCCAGTATATGCAAAAATGCCTATAAATGCCATTAGGAATATTGCAATAAATTGTGTCTTGTTAATTCTTATATCCCTTAGCATTTTCTGATTAAGTGACATGATATAATATATAGAAAAAATAAGATTTAAGTTAAGCGGTGCCGGAGGGATTTGAACCCTCGACATCCATTGATGCAACCCACTTTCCGGGCGGGCCCCTTACCTGACTTGGATACGACACCATTAAAAACGCCGTGTGGAGGATTTGAACCTCCGGCATCTACGATGCTCTCGCTCTCAAGGCGAGTGCCTTAGACCTCTCAGCCAACACAGCATATAATAGATGGGATGGGATTCGAACCCACGAAGCACTAAGCAGAGGTCTTAAGCCTCCTTCCTTTGACCACTCGGACACCCATCTAAACAAATTAAAAACGCCATGTGGAGGATTTGAACCTCCGGCATCTACGATGCTCTCGCTCTCAAGGCGAGTGCTTTAGACATCTCAGCCAACACAGCATATAATAGATGGGATGGGATTCGAACCCACGAAGCACTAAGCAGAGGGTCCTAAACCCCCTTCCTTTGACCACTCGGACACCCATCTAAACAAAAACGGGCACGACGGGATTTGAACCCACGAAGGATTTAACGCCACCCTACGGAGGTTCCCGTTGACCTGACTAGAGTACGTGCCTATACTAAATCTAAAAGCCATAAGGCGGGATCGAACCACCATCTTCTGCTTACAAGGCAGATATACTAACCATTATACTATTACGGCAAGTAGGGAAGGTGGGATTTGAACCCACGAAGCACTGAGCCACCGGTTTTGAGCCGGCATCCTTCGACCAGACTCGGAATCACATCCCTATAAGATATCAAAGCACAACATATATGATTAAGGCAAATAACCCCTGAAATTGGAACCTTAAATAATATTTAAATTCATTAACAAACTATATGATTTCGGCGGATTTAAACCTCCAAAGACCAAAATCAAGGATTTCCAAGTTTTCTTCGACCACAGGAATACATGCCTAAAATATATATCTAAAAACTCAACAGCATTGAATAACGGAAAATCATCAAAAAGATCTAATCTCATGACAGAATATCAATTCCATTATTTACTTAAATCCAAAAACAGCATTCATAACAACAAACCAGTTAGCAAGCTGTCATGTGCCAAAGATAACGAAAGAGTAGACAGACCTAATGTTGCAGATCTTTTAACCATATTTACACAATTCAATTTACTAACCATTTTTATCACTACTTTATAATTTATTTTAATTTATATTTAAATCAGATAAAGCAATAGCTTTACACAGACATTCTTATTATCTAAATACAAATCTATATTAATTCATATTTAAATCAGATAAAGCAATAGCTTTACACAGACATTCTTATTATCTAAATACAAATCTATATTAATTCATATTTAAATCAGATAAATCAATAGCTTTATTCAATACTTAAAAAAAAAATTCTTTTAAAATCATCAAAAGACAGCACAATTCCTTGAAAAATTCAGGTATCACCAACACTCATTTCAGCCGCCGATTTCCTCTTAAAATCTGATTCCCAAAGAGAATTTTCCTAAATTTGAGTCAACAAAAATTCAAATTTGGGCTTACAAAATCCGTTATAAGTAATATATTCATTGACTTGGAAGTAACTTCAACACATTCGTTCCAGCACATATTTTTGAAAGTATTCACCATTCCAAATCTTCAACCTTCATAGGATTTTCATTAACAGCAATACTTTCAATTTGACCGTTTTTAATCCTGATTACCTTATCGGCAGCTTCGGCCAAAATTGCATTGTGAGTCACAATGACAACTGTGGTTCCTTTGTTATTGCTCATATGCTGAAGCAAATTCAGAATTAGAACACCTGTTTTAGAGTCCAATGCCCCTGTTGGCTCATCACATAAAAGCATTGTCGGTTGTTTTGCTAATGCCCTTGCAATGGATACTCTCTGCTGTTCTCCCCCAGACAATTGTGCGGGAAATTGGTCTGCATGAGATTTGAGCCCAACAGATTCCAAAACTTCCAATCCCTTGATATCAACATCAACAATATCACTCATAAGCTCAACATTTTCAAGAGCGGTCAGATTCGGAATCAGATTGTAAAACTGAAAAATAAATCCTACATTATTTGCCCTGTAACTGGTAAGTTCATCATCATCAAATTCCTCCACATGATTACCATTGACGATGATCTGACCTGCAGTTACCGTGTCAAGACCCCCTAAAAGGTTTAGAAGGGTTGATTTACCCGCACCGGATGGACCGAGAATTACAACGAATTCCCCTTCATCAATAGAGAAGTTCACATTATCCATGGCCTTTAGAATGTGGTTCCCAGTTTTGTAAATCTTATCAACATTTTTAAATTCAATAATTGTACTCATTAATATAAAATATGTTCTTAATCTTTAATAAATTATTCAAATTGAAATACAAAAAATGAAAAAACAATAATTATAAAACATTCCATAATCAAAAATTATATTATAATAAAATATTACAGGAAAAATCCAAATGTCATTTAATGAAGATGAAATGTTAATACTGCCTGCTGTTGACATTAAGAATGGAAAATGTGTCCAGCTTGTTCAAGGCGAACCTGGAAGTGAAATGGTTGAAATAGATAATCCGGAACTTGTTGCAAAACATTGGGAGGATTTGGGAGCTAAAAATATCCATGTAATTGATTTGGACGGAACAATAAATGGAGTGGCCAGCTTTGACATTATTAAAAAAATCCTAAAAGAAGTCAGCGTTCCCATCCAGCTTGGAGGAGGAATAAGAAGCATAGAATATGCTCGCCAATTGTTAGACCTTGACATTGAAAGGATAATCATCGGAACAATGGGGATTCAGCAACCGAAAACAATCACAGAGTTATCAGACGAATACGGTTCAGACAGAATAATGATATCACTTGACAGCAAAGACAACAAAGTAGTCATTAAGGGATGGCAGGAAAAAATCGATAAGAGCCCTACTGAAATTTCTCAGCTTTTCAAGGAACATGGTGCAGGAAGCATTCTGTTTACAAATGTTGATGTTGAAGGGCTTTTGGGAGGATTTTACACAGAACCTGTAGAAGAACTTAAGAAATCTGTGGATTTGCCTGTTGTCTATTCCGGCGGAATAACTACAATAGATGACATTAAAAAACTGAATAAAAGTGGTGTGGAAGGAGTTGTAATCGGATCTGCACTTTATACTGATAAAATTGATTTAACTGAAGCTTTAAAATATCAAAAGAGGTAATTGAATGAAAGTAATGGCGACCGGAACATTTGACATACTTCATCCAGGGCATGGAGTTTACTTGGAAGAGTCCAGAAAGCTCGGTGGAGAAGATGCTGAACTTTATGTTGTTGTAGCAAGAGATGCAACAGTTGAAAGAAGAAAAAGAGTACCCATCGTTGGAGAGGACCAACGTTTGGAATTGATTAAAATGTTAAAACCCGTAACTGACGCTTATTTAGGTGATGCAAATGGTGATGTTTTCAAAATCGTGAGAGAAATTGACCCAGACATCATTACCGTTGGAGCTGACCAGAACCACGATGTCGGAAAGCTACAGCAAGCCCTTGACAAAAGAGGATTCAAGGCAAAAGCTGTGAGAATTGAAAAATATCGTGATTGTGAACTTGACAGCAGCTGCAAAATTATTAGAAAAATTGAAAATACAGATTTCGAAGGAAAAATTTTAGATCATTGCGAAGATTAAGGAGATATAAAAATGTTTAAAGTAGCAATAATTGGAGCAAGTGGATATACTGGAGGAGAGCTTTTAAGGATGCTTTCAAACCATCCTGAAGTGGAAATCACCGACATTACTTCCAGAAAGTATGATGGTACACCAGCGCATAAAATCCACCCACACGTTAGAGATTCAGGACTTGTATTCAAAAACAAAAGTCCATCCGAATTGGATGCAGACGTCGTATTTACCGCAACACCTCACGGTGCATCAATGAAAATCGTGCCGGAAATCCTGGAAACAGGTGCCAAAGTAGTTGATTTAAGTGGAGATTACAGATATCGCGACACTGCAGTTTATGAAAAATGGTATGGCATGGAACATACAGACAAGGAAAATAAAGGTGCATTTGGACTTCCTGAACTATACAGGGATGAAATTAAAAAAGCAAACCTTGTCGCAAATCCAGGATGCTTCCCAACTGGTGCAATATTATCCTCATATCCATTGGTTAAAAATAACCTCGTCGACAGAATCATAATTGATTCAAAAACTGGTGTAAGCGGAGCAGGCGTTAACCCGTCAGCAACCACACATTACCCTAACATTGCAGATAATGTAAATCCGTATAAAATTTCTTCACACAGGCACATGTCAGAAATCCAACAGGAACTGCACGGATTTGAAGATGTTAAAGTATCATTCACACCTCATCTGGTGCCGGTTAATCGTGGAATTCAAACTACAAGCCACAGCTTCCTGACTGATGACAATTCAGACATTACACCAGATGAAATCAGAAAATTATACGAAAAGGAATACGGCAAAGAATTCTTCATTAAACTCATGGATGAGGGAGAAATTCCTCATTTAAGCTCAGTGCGCGGATCCAACTTTGTCCATATTGGAGGATTTGAAATTGATGAAACCGGAAGACTTGTAATGTTATCCGCAATCGATAACCTTGTCAAAGGTGCATCGGGCCAAGCAATACAGAATATGAACATCATTTTAGGAATTGATGAAACCTTAGGCTTAACCCACTTAGGCCT
>CADBHR010000082.1 GCA_902794475.1 uncultured Methanobrevibacter sp.
CTGATTGTTATGTTGTGAATGGGAAGTACCCAGAAAGGGTTATGTCTTTAATAGACGATAATATAAATGATTATAACTTCGATTACACACAAATAATAGGTGAATAGAATGAAAAAAGTTGAATGTATTTCATGTAAACAAGAAATTCCATTAACCGGTACATTCGTTGAATTCGAATGCCCAGAATGTGGAGCAAAAATAGCAAGATGTGAAAAATGCCGTACTTTTGGTCACGGTTACAAATGCGAATGCGGTTTTGAAGGACCATAAACATAAAAAGGAGGAATTAGAATGGGTGAAGTATTAACCACTATGAAAATTATGCCAGACAGTCCAGAAGAAGATAGAAGATTTAGAAGCTATTAAAGCAACTATTCAAGATTCAATGCCTGAAGGAGCTAAAATCCACGATATTGCAGAAGAACCTATTGCATTCGGTTTAGTTGCAATCATCTTAAACTTCATCACTGATGACGGTGAAGGCGGATCTGAACCTGTTGAAGAAATGGTTTCAGCTATTCCTGGTGTAGCCAGTATCGAGATTACTGGTGTCGGAAGATTAATGTAAAACTGATATTCTGTTGTGGGAAAGATTAAAAAATCAATTTTTCCCCATGTTTTATAATTTTACAAGTTTTACAATCTTGATGCTTTAATTAACTTATTTTTGGCATAAAATAGTTATTGATTCAATAACTCTCGTTATTTTCTTTATTTTTACATTTTATTAAAATTAATTGATTTAATTTTTTACAGATGTTTTTTGTAACTTTTTCTTATATGGTAATGATTTTTAATGGATATTTTTTATTATATTCTGTATTTTTCATTTTCCAGTATATACTGGATTACACAAACACACTATTTTCTCCACATATACAACTGCGCCAGTTATGTTTAACTAATCAATATATTATACATTTACTTCTCATTAATACGACATACAATTATATAAAAAAACTTTTAATTAATTATTAACATAAATTATATTAAATTAATTTTATGATCAGGTTATAATATGGTTTTGTCTAATTTAACAATGCATGAACGAGCGGAGTATTTTGTTGAAGTACATCATTCAGATACTTATGAAAAAGGGCAAGCTCAAATGTATTGGAGGGACTTTTTCCATATATTTGGAGTAGATATACACGAAGTTGTTGTATTTGAAGAAGCTGTAAAGAAATTTGATGGTAGTCAAGGGTTCATTAATGTTTTTTGGAAAGGAAAACTGTTAATTGAGCACAAATATACAAGCGATGATTCAGGATATGTTACAGTCAAATTCACCAAATTGGCCCAGGCACAAAAAATTGTTGTGACAAATCCTGTTAGCAATGAGTCAAAAACCATTAATATTAATGTAGTTTCAAGGTTTAGCGGTGCAAGCGATGTTGTGATGTATTACTTTGACGGATCCAAATTCAAGGTTAAGGTAATCGGTGATGACGGAAATGCAGTCGGCAAAAACCAGGTTGTCACAATCAGCCTCAACAAGAAGACCTACAGGGTAAAGACTGATGAGAAAGGTTTTGCAGTTTTAAAAATACCAAACACTGTCAAACCGGGCAAATATCAATTGGCTGTCACTTATAAAGGTCAAACAATCAAAAAAACTGTTAAGGTAAAACAGAATCTCAAAACCAAGAAATACACTGTCAGAAAATCTGCTAAAAAGTTGATTATAAAGGCAACTCTTAAAAACGGCAAGAAGGCTGTCAAGAACAAAAAGCTGATTCTTAAAATCAAGGGCAAAAAGATTGCGGCTAAAACCAATAAGAAGGGTGTGGCCAAGTTCACCATTAAGAAAAACGTAATCAAAAGGCTTAAGGTGGGAAAGAAATACGCAGTAAAAATCAGCTATCTTAAAAACACCATTAAAACAACAGTTAAAGTTAAAAGATAAGGGAAATTAATCCTTCCCTTTTAATTTTTTTTGGTTAATCAAAATATTTATATACTGTTGCCAACAATTATTATATAACACATGTTAATTTTTTTAGATTCATAGTGTAAAAAAATTTAGGTTTACCTAAAAATTACCAAAACCTTTATATACTATGATGACCTACTTTTATACAAGTGACATGAATTTAGGCATACCTAAATTTTCACTTAACAAAACATATTATTAGTCAATAATAATACAATCTCCAAAATATAAATATTTGGTATTAAATTAGCTTTTCACAATTTTCTAATTTAATACAAGGGAAATCTTCTGCCAATATTTCCCGAAAAAACACGAATTGGTGTTTAACTCTCCTCAACAAAAACACCAATTAATTATCTATTTTAGATGAACACATATAACTACTCTCAGAAATTAAATATGGATTCCATATTTAATTTCACCTACTTTTATGGATTTTTTTGAAATCCGAATATTTTTTGGTCATCCAAAATATTTAAATATCATGTTTATCTACTTTTATATAACACATGTTAATTTTCAAACATCATAGTGCAAAAAAATTTAGGTTCACCTAAAAATTACCAAAACCTTTATATGCTATGATGACCTACTTTTATACAAGTGACATGAATTTAGGTATACCTAAATTTTCACTTAAACAAAACATATTATCAGTCGATAATAATACAATCTCCAAAATATAAAAAATCTGTCAAATTAGATTTTTCACAATTTCTCTAATTTGATGCGGGAAATTCTTCTGCCAAAAATTTCCCAAAAAACACGAATTGGTGTTTAACTCTCCTCAACCAAAAACACCAATCTATTATCTATTTTAGATAAAAAGCATATAACTACTCTCAGAAATTAAATATGGTCTCCATATTTAATTTCACTATCCTTTTATTGTTTTTTTTTTAGTTCATGATAATACATAACTATATTTATAATGAAATTTTAATTATAATATGCTTTAAAAATATCAAATTAACGTAGGTAATTATCATGGATAGGACAAGAAGACTTATTGTTGTGATACTTGTTGTGATTTTAATCGGATTAGTGGCAATTATCGCAGGAGCACTATTCATTGGACATGAAAGTGAGCTCACTCATGGAAATAAAAACATTCTTGTATGTGCAATTGATGAAAGCGAAAGCAGGCCGGGAATGGGTGCTTGTGATATGGCATTCATCATCAATTTGGAGAATGGTACTCTTAAAAATTACACTCCTTTCTATCCGGGAGACATGACACATCCTACAGCTTCCGAACCTAAGGAAGCGCAAGATCAGGGTGCGGGATCGGCGTTGCTTCTTCACGATGCATTCTGGGATGCCGACAATAAAAAGGGTTTGCAGTATGCAAAGGAAATAGTTGAATATCGCACAAACACTAAAATCGATTCCGTTGTGGCCATTAACAGTCAGGCTCTTGATGCGATTCTTTCCGCTGCAGGACCATTGGACATCAATGGAAACATTACAAATGCAAGAGGCATAGACATTATTCGTGAAGATGGCGGAAGTGGAGTATCTAGGGGAGATGCGGTAATGAATGTTGTCAAAGCTGTTGCAAAGGCAGCTTCAGGTAATACAGGTGTGAAATCTGCAATGATAAATGCTGCACTTGACCAATATTCCAAAGGGAATATCATAATGGATAAGGAAGGCGACTTTGCAGGATTGCTTGCATCAAAAGGGTTTGAATCTATATTCTAACCCTATTTTAGATTTTAGGCTCCAGTTTTTTAATTAACAGTCCCATGAACATCACCACCATTGGGAAAAATATCGCATAAATCACAAATAACAATTCCGAAGATATCACATCACCAAGGACAGTGGACCCTGCCATCAGCATGATTAGACTTATTACAGGTGCCAAAATGGCTATGAATGTATAAATCAATATGAATGAGTTCAACTTCTGCGAAAATTCCTTTAACTTTATCTGCATGTCAAATGATATGTCTTTTGCAATAATCTCCAGACTGCCTGCCAAATTTCCACCGACTCTTAGAGTTCCAACAATCTGATGAATCGCCCTTGTGAGGCCTTCTGACTTGACCCTATGAGACATTTCAAGCAGTGAATCCTCTGTTGGCCTTCCGAATTTTATTTCTTCTAAAACCCTGTTGAACTCCCTTGAAAGTGATCCGTAATTTGCATTTCTGATGGTTATTAATGCGTCGTGCAGTCCCCTCCCTGCTTTAAGTTCAATGCTCATGTGCCTCAATGCATATGGAAGCTCCTGATTTAGGTCGGAATATCCTCGCTGCTCTTTCATATAGGGATATTGCAGCAAAAAGATGTAGATCATAATTCCTATAATCAGATACATTCCTCCAAGTTCCAATCCGGTAAGGAATGAAATTATCAGGAACCCTATAATCAGCAATCCAATGACATATTTTTTCAATAGGATTTCAAGTAATTCGTCCCTTAACTTGTCGAATCTGCTTTCATAAGTTCTTTGTTTGGTGCTGATGTCGAAATTCAATTTTTCAAGTATTGACGGATCAATGTGTTTGTTTTGACTTTCTTCATCCCTTTTTAATGACAGGTTGGTAAAAAAGTTAATGAGGGACAATACGCCTCCTCCAACGAATATGAAAAAACGGTTGAACATATTATCGCCTGTTTAGAATGATTCTGTTTAAAACCTTTTGCGGATTTTTATAGTATAGCTCGATAACGCTGTTGACCCCTTCAACAGAGCGAATGTTCTGATTGATCATGTGCTTTAAGACCAGCTTTCTGTTCTCAATCTCGTTTTTAAGCTCAATAATGGACTTTCCGCTTAAGTTGGCAATCTGTTGCAGGGTATTGCTTGTAATGCTGATGTTGTCGATGGTGTCCCTTTCAGGATTCCACTGGAATATCTTGTTCAGCTGGACGGTGCCCTCCTCCATGCCGACAACTTCTGCAACTTCGCTGATTCTTCTGAAGGAAACTCCGGAAGGGGTGTAAATTCTGTTCTGCATAATTATAAAATCGATTGCCTGAATCATTATTTCAGGAACTGACATCGGTTCGTTGGTAAGCCTTGTTATGGTTTCTCTTGCATCATTTGAATGCAATGTTCCAAAGCCTGAATGTCCAGTATTCAGTGCAGTGAAAAGGGTAATTGCCTCATTGGCCCTCACTTCTCCGACAATGATTCTGTCCGGTCGCTGCCTTAGGGAATTCTTGACAAGGTCGTTCATCGTCAGCTCTCCCTTACCCTCAACATTGGCGGGTCTTGTTTCCATGCGGATGACATGTTCATGGGGAATCTGAAGCTCTAAGGTGTCCTCAATTGTTATTATTCTCTCATTGGGATTGATGAAGGCCGAAAGGGCATTGAGTGTAGTTGTCTTTCCTGAGCTTGTTCCTCCTGAAATTATTGCATTTGCTGATTTGACTCCCAGCCCGTCGATACACAGCCACAGAAATCCTGCAAGATCCAGTGAAATTGTCCTTGAATTAATCAGGTCGATGATGGTCAGGGGGTCTCGTCTGAACTTACGTATGGTGAGTGAAGGCCCGTCTGCTGAAACTGGAGGTATTGTTGCGTTTATCCTGGAGCCATCAATTAGTCTTCCGTCAAGGATTGGGGATTCCTGGTCGATTCTTCTGTTGATTTGCCTTGCAATCGAATCAATCAGGTCTCGAAGTTCGTTTTCGTCATTGAATCGGAGATTTGTCTTCATCATTCCGTATTCTCTGTGATAGACGAATATCGGCTTTCCTGTTCCGATTATCATGATTTCCTCGAGCTCATCGTCCTGAATCAGAGGGTCGATTGCCCCATATCCGATGATGTCCCGTAGGAACTTTCGTGACAATCGGTCAAGATATTCATTTGGGACATCATTATCTTGAGCCTTTCCGTTCAGCCTTAAGAATAGGAATCCCTTAATGTCATTTAATAGTTTCTCTTCACTGACTTGGAAATTGTCACCGGAGGATATTGCCAAGTCAACCAGATTCTCGCGCATTTCTCCCAAAAGTATCTTCTCTTCGGGAGAGTACTCTTGCTTTGTTACGTCATATTGTGGTATTATATCTTTGTTCATATTTTCACCAATGGCGATTAATTAGTTATAGTTACTAATTAGTATTACTAATTTATATAGTTTTTATTACTTTTGAAAGCATTATTAGTGATATAGGACAATATTTAAACATTAAAGCAATTTTGAGGTGATTTTTATCTTGGAAATTGATGAAAAAATCAAATCGCTTGAAGAATGTGAGAACTGCAGGGATGTCCAAATAAAGAAATTTTCCCCATTGAAAGACCTGGTTGATTTTGAAACTCTGAATGGGGAATATATGAGATGCAAATGTGGAAAACGGCCTTTGGATGTTGTGATGAGCCATATCATGAAAATCATGATTGAAGAGGAAATTGTACCTGGAAATGCAACTCTCAGGAGAAACTCTCCGGTGCCACTGGCAGGATTTTATTACAGTAGCCTGAACCCGCAATTCATTGCAGAAAATGCATTGATATTATTGCATCCTGATTTTACATATGGTGTGGCATCAAGATTGATTGACGAAGTTCCTGAAGTTAAATGTGTCCTTAAAGGAAGTCCACAAAGCACTGTTGGCCAACTGGATAAAGATTCGCAAATTAGCCACTTTGAAATTCTTGAAGGTGATGACACTCAGATAAATGTCATGAGAACCCTTTTGCAGGAAAAGATAATTCTGGTTAAAAGACAGTCACGCCATCACATTGAAGTTGCAATGACAACAGAAGATAAGCTGGTTAGGCTGCACAACTATCTGAATAATAATAATGTCAAAAGGGGAACTGCAATTGACTGTATGTGTGGTCTTGGAGCCCTTGGCATCTATCTGCTCAAATATGGATTTGAAAAGGTGATCTTCAATGACATCAATCCTGAAATGATTGAAGCTTTAAAAAACAATTTGGAAATAAATGGTATTTCCGATGGCTATGAAATATATAATGAGGCATTTGAGGATTTTGAATTTGGTGATGTGGATTTATGTGTCATAGATGCATTTCCTGGTGTGGATATTGAAGAAATAGTTAAAAAGGCCGAAAAGATGGCGGAAAATGTGATTGTTATCTAAATGATGCAAGAATACCATGACCTCTTCAAGGTCGTGGATGAATTGCACTATTGGGTGTACTATCTTTTTTATTTATTTTTTTTGCGTTTATTTTTTATTTTGTGTTTTTTGGTGAATTTTTTAGGTCATAAATTTTTATTCAGTATACTTTTTTTTTATGGATTTTTAATAATTGCTTTGGGTTTGAAAAATTGTTTTGGGTTTGAAAAATTGCTCTGAGTTTGTTATTCGATTACTTTTCAAATGCTCTCTCTCATTTTTTATATATGGGTAATTATAAATGAGATATTATTCAATTAAATGTGATTTTAATTGTTGTTTT
>CADBHR010000083.1 GCA_902794475.1 uncultured Methanobrevibacter sp.
AAAAGTATTTGAAAGTTATGGTTATCAAGAAATCAAAACACCTTTATTTGAAGAATTAAAGTTATTTACAACAAAATCAGGAGAAGAAATTGTAAACCAGTTATACAATTTCAAGGACAAATCAGACAGGGAACTTACATTAAGACCGGAAATAACCGCACCTGTAGCAAGATTATACCTCAACGAGCTTGAAAAGACTGCCGTAAAGCCAATCAAATTATATTACTACGGAAGCTGCTTCAGATATGAAAGGCCTCAAAAGGGGAGGTTCAGACAATTCTGGCAGTTCGGATGCGAGCTAATCGGTGCAAAGACCCCACAGGGAGAGGCCGAAGTAATCGCATTATGTTCAGATGCAATCCAATCACTCGGAATCACAACCGCTGATGTTAACATCAACCACCTTGGAATCATAAGAGGACTATTCAAGCACTTTGAAATCACACAGGAAACCCAGAGGGAAATCATGGTCGTCATCGACAAGGGAGACAAGGATTTATTAATAGAATCCCTGAGCGGTGATGAACCGGTAATCGACAATGACGAATTGAACCAGATTCTATTAAAACTCATCGACCTTGTTGGGGACAAGTCCATCATCTCAGATGTTGAGGAATTAATCGCTCCATACGATGAACCAAAAGAAGCTTTGGAAGAGCTAAAAGAGCTAATTACCTTATTAGAAGCATTCGATGTTGAAAATTACACCTTAAACCTTGGAGTTGCAAGGGGACTTGACTACTACACCGGAATCGTGTTTGAAATCTATGTTCCTGAGCTCGGAGCCCAAAAACAAATCTGCGGAGGAGGATCATACAGCCTGGTAAAACTCTTCGGAGGCCAGGAAGTTGAATCAACCGGTTTCGCACTCGGTTTCGACAGACTTATGAATGCGATTGAGGAGCTTACCGACAAAGAAGAGCTTCCTTCACACCTGGATGTATATGTTGCCCCAATCTCCAAAGACGTCAGAGCCAAAGCATTTGAAATAACACAGATTTTAAGAAAAAATGGCTTCAAAACCGATGTTGATTTGAACGGCAAAAAATTCAAGAAACTTATGAACTATGCGGATAAAATCAAAGTTGAAAAAATGGTCATAATAGGAGCAAATGACTTGGCCGAAGGCAAAGTAACCATCAAGAACATGGTCAGCGGCGACCAGGAAGCAGTTGACATTGACAATATCATTAATTACTTGAAAGAGGAATAAACATGGAAATAAACTTCAGACATGAAATAAATGGCGTTAAGGTCATTACAGCAATTGCACAGGATGCACAAACAAAAGAAATACTGATGCTGGCAAACATGAACAAGGAAGCATTGGTCAAAACAATAGAAACCGGCAAGGCCCACTACTGGAGCACCTCAAGAAACAAGCTCTGGCTTAAAGGGGAATCCTCTGGACATTTCCAGGAGGTTAAAGAAATCCTTGTAGACTGTGACATGGATGCAATCATCTTAAAAATCAACCAAACCGGTGCAGCATGCCATGAAGGCTATCGCTCATGCTTTTTTAGGAAACTGAACACCCAGCATAAGATAGATATTGAAAACCTGAATGATGATGATTTAGAGATTATTTTGGAAAGAATAATAAACCCAGAAGACGTGTATTAAAATGGAACGTATAATACCAGACACAAGCGCCGTAATCATAGGTGCAATTTCTGAAATTATAGAAAATGAAGAGCTTGATTTTCCAGAAATAATTGTGCCTGAAGCAGTAGTTTGTGAACTAGAACATCAAGCAAATGCCAACAGGTCCGAAGGCCACAGAGGATTGATGGAACTTCAAAAACTTCAGAAACTGCAGGATGAAGATAAACTGGCCATCAGCTTTAAAGGAAAAAGGCCTACAAATTACGACATCAGATATGCAAAAAGCGGAGAGATAGACAGCATAATAAGAGACCTTGCAAGAAGCGAAATGGGAATCCTCGTAACCAATGACAAAGTTCAGGCGGAAGTTGCAAAGTCACAGGGGATACCTGTCTATTATCATGAACAGGAATATGAGATAAAGCCCCTTTCAATTGAAAAATACTTTGATGACGAAACAATGTCAATCCATCTGAAGGAAAATGTTGTGCCGATGGCCAAAAAGGGAACACCTGGACACATTGACTTTGTCATATTGAATGAAAAGCGCTACACCTACCGAGAACTCAAGAAAATCATGGATGAAATCCTTGACAAGGCAAAAAGCGACCCCAAAACATATTTGGAAAGCGATAAGGAAGGCTCATTTGTTGTGCAGTCAAGGGAATACAGAATCTCAATAGCATATCCTCCATTTTCAGAAGCATTGGAGATAACTGCAGTCAGACCGGTTGCAAACATTGATTTGAACGAATACCACTTATCCGATAAGCTCTTAGAGAGAATCAGAACAAATGCCGAAGGTATCCTGATATCAGGTTCACCGGGCGCAGGAAAATCAACTTTCGTACAGGCAATAGGAAAATACTACTCATCAAAATTGAATAAGGTCGTAAAGACAATGGAGTCCCCAAGGGATTTGCAGTTGCCCGATGAAATAACCCAATATGCTCCATTGGAAGGCAGCATGGAAAATACCGCTGACGTACTGCTGCTTGTAAGGCCTGACTACACAATCTATGATGAACTCAGGAAAAACACCGATTTCAACATCTTTGCCGACATGCGACTTGCAGGCGTTGGAATGATTGGAGTAGTTCATGCAACACGTCCGATTGATGCAATCCAAAGAATAGCTTCAAGAGTGGAGCTTGGAGTAATCCCGTCAATCGTCGATACAAGCATATACATTGAAAACGGTCAGGTGACAAGCGTCTATGAGACAAAGATGACAGTCAAGGTTCCAACAGGCATGAAAGAAGCGGATCTTGCAAGACCCGTCATTGAAGTGAGGGACTTTGAAACCGGTGAACTTAAAAACGAAATCTACACATACGGTGAGCAGACAATAGTAATGGATATTGACTTGGTAAACGGCTCCGGAGGCGAAGAAGGCTATAAGTCATCAGTCGACAAGATTGCCGAGCAGGAGATTTTAAGAAAAGTCAAAAAGCTTGTTCCTAAAAGAGCGAAGGTTGAAGTTGAGGTAATTTCACCTGAAAGAGCCAACATCTATATCCCTGAAGAGTTTGTACCAAAAATCATCGGCAAAAACGGTAAAAGAATTGCTGAAATCGAAGAAAGCATTGGAATAAGCTTGGGCGTTGAGGTCATAGAGTCAAAACCTGTCAACAAGGCCCCATTCGAAGTGGACATACTTCACACAAAAAAACAGCTGATTCTGGAACTTGGCAAGGATAACGGCCGTAAAAACTTCGACATTATGATTGACGGAGAATATCTGTTGACAGCAACCACCTCCAAAAAGGGAGAAATAAAAATCAAAAGGGGAATAGAATTATCCGACTTCATCATAGAAGCCATTGAAATGGGATTAAAGATTACCGCCGTTCAAAAAATGTGATTAATATGAAAATTGGAGCATCTACACTAGCAGGTATCGAAAACGATTTGGAAAATATTTTGGAATTCATTGAAGGACTGGGCATTGAATATGCCGAAATAGTCCACCAATATCCACATGATAAAATAAATATTGAAACTTTGGAAAGCTTTAATTTGAAATATTCCGTCCATGCTCCATTCATGGATGTCAATATCGCAGCGCTTCAGGAAAAGAGCAGACTGAATTCCATAAAGCAGATTAAGGAATCCCTTGATTTGGCCAGCGAAATTAATGCTGAAGCAGTAGTTGTCCACCCCGGCCTGGCTACATTTTTGGCAAACAAATACTTTTTAGATACCGTTTATGAATTATCTAATGAATCAATTAAGGAAATTGGCAATTATGGGCGGGATTTGGGAGTTTTGACCACTATCGAAAATATGCCTGCTTTTGACGGCATGCTTTATCAGAAAATAAATGATTTAAACGATTTGCTCGTTTCGCTCGACATGTCAATGACACTTGACATCGGCCATGCCAACCATGCAGGATATTCTCCAGACGGCATGATTTTTGATTCAATTAAACACATACATATGCATGATAATTTTGGTGATGATGATGCACACCTACCATTTGGTGAAGGGTCTATTGATTTAAAAGATATAGTCAATAGATTAGAAGAAAAAAGTTATGATGGCATCTATATCATTGAAGTAAATGATACCGATTCTATCAAAAAAAGTTATGAATACATGAAAAAGAACTTCTAGAGAAGTCTTTTTTCCTTTATTTCCTTTTCAAAATAAAGGTATTTTGAGTCAATTACCTTCCTAATGTCCTTAGCTGTTTTTTTACCGATTCCCTCAACTTCCTGCAACTCATTTTCAGAGGCATTGAATACATTTGAAATGCTACCGAAATGCTTCAATAAATTCTTGGCATTGACAGGTCCTATATTAGGCAGGGATTCTACAATGAACAACTGCTGTTCCAATAGACTGAGAGGTTTTTTATCTGTACGAATTTGAATAGAAGTTCTCTCACCATTCTGCTCACGTATGGCAATTCTCTTTATCATTGCAGCAGTATCCTGTGCATTTCTTGTAGGCAGGATGCTTATTCCAAAATCAATTGCAATTGAAGCCATTGTTCCCCTTATTGCATTGGGATGAATAAACCCTGTGTACAAATCATCCCCTTCAAGAATCATGATGGGATGCTTGAACTCTTCAGACAATTCCTTGGCCTGCTTGAATAATCTTTTATCAATGATTGAGTCAACAAAGTCCTTTGCGGTTTTTCTCTCGATGGCAACCTCATCGCTCACCTGATAATCCGCAACAGCCATTGACCGAACCTTAACATCAATTTCCATTTCTGTCAGATGTCTGATTACCTTGGAATTTCCTTCACGGGAGTCTGCATATACAATTGGAAAATCATTTTCCTCCTTGGGCTTTTCAATAACTTTGACATGCTTCTGATTTTCCATCCTTTCAACAGCAGATGCGTTCAACTCTTCCAGAACGACAGGGTCGATCAACTGGTTCTTCATTTGGTCTTCCTTTCTCAAGCTTGACCAGTAATAAGCTTCATCACGAGTTCCTTCAGTGATCAATACTTTCACACGTCCTGTCCTTTTACGTCCTGTCCTTCCTCTCCTTTGTATCATACGCACTTCAGACGGAACAGGCTCATACAATACCACCAAATCAACGGCAGGAATGTCAATACCCTCTTCAGCAACACTGGTTGACAGCAACACATCATATTCACCCATTCTGAATGACTTGATAATGGCCTTTTGCTGTTTTTGGGTAAGACCCTTTTCACCATCCTTTGATGCCTGACCAAAGAACTTGGCAGATTTTATGCCTTCCTTTTCAAGCTTTTGATGAATCATCTCAAGAGTGTCACGATACTGAGTAAAAACAATGATTTTTGATGCCCCTTCATCGCTCTTATCATCAAAACGCGTAGTTTTGAGTTTGGTTTGTCCATCGTCTCCCAATTCATGCTTTAGGATTTTAGTTACTTCGCGCAATTTGGGATGTTCCCAACCATGCTTTTCAGCCTGTTTTGCCAATTTGACTGCACGGCCGAAATTATCATCCAACATTAATGATTTGGAAGCCTTAGTTTGCTTTTTACGCAATCTTGCAACATATTTGTTAAATGTCTGAACACCCTGAGTTTCAATTAACTCCTGAGCATGCTGAACATTGATGACAGCGGTCAATATGGAGATGGCCTGAAACAATTCTTTATCGGGATTTGCAGAACGGGCAATTTCGCCTTGAACCCTGCCCCTTGCCTTTAGTATATCCACTTTACCAACGGACACGGTTTTAATGATGCCCATATTCTTTAAAGCCTTAAGCCTTACTTTTAAAGCCTTGTCAACACATTCTTTAATCTTTGCAAGTTCTGAGCTCATCTTGACCTTGACCCAATCAATGCTGACCGGATTGAAATATGGCTTGACATCAGCATCATCCTCCGTTTTAACAACGATGTTCTGAATGTAAAGGTTTTCGCACACTTCCTTGATTTTATACTTGTCAGAACCCGGTGAAGCAGTCAAGCCCAAAATAAGATTAAAATTGGATTCCTGAACATAGCGGGATGCCAGGTAAACATAAGAATAAGATCCCACTCCATGATGGCATTCGTCAAAAACGATTAGGGACACGTTGCTCAAATCATATCTGCCATTCAACAAATCGGACTCAATAGTTTGGGGTGTTGCAGATATGATTCTTGACTCCTCCCATCTTTTAACCCTCTCATCTGTTTTTACAGCTCCGGTGATTGATGTGCAGGGCAGCATGATGAATTCCTTAAAGCTTTCCTCATGCTGAATGGCCAATGGCTTGGATGGTGCAAGAACGAGAACTTTTGAATTTTTAACTTTATTCAATCTGTCTGCAGCTACAAGAATGGCTACGATTGTCTTACCTAATGCAGTAGGTGCAACAACCATAGTATTTCCTTTTTTTAATACATCTCCTGCAAGAATCTGCTGATATAACCTTGATTCGATTGCATCTTTTTTGAGTAAAGGATGATTGATGTAGCTTGCCATGATATCATATTAATCAAACATTATATTAAAAGGTTAAGAGAGCATTTGAAAAGTAATCATAATTGTTTAACTTTTTCAAGACTGAGTCCAGAAATCCTAGAAATTTCCTCATCATCCATAATGCCTTTAAGATTTTTTGCGACTTCTTGCCTACCTTCAAGTCTTGCTTCATGTACAGATTTCCTATGCACTTCACTAATTGCTTGAGATATTATTTTTTCCGCCTGTGGAGTCATATCTGTCACCTCATTAATATTAGAACGATCGTCATTGGAAATCAAATTTTCAATTTCCAATTGAATTATAGCTTGAACATATTCAAATCTTCTCTTATCAAACAGTTCTTTATTTTTTAGTAATATAGAAATTTTATCTAGCATGTAGGCCTTTTTCCTACAATCTGGTATAAGGCATGTAACCAATATCGCAATTTCTTCAAAGACTGTTAATTTAAGGTTAGATTCAACTTTTATATTAATTTTTCGCCAATACCCAACGTAATCAATGTCACCCAGATATACATAATGGGGATTGAAACATTTAGACTTACCGATGCGCCTGATTTTTTCAGCAAACTTTTTAGAGGTGAAATTGATAATGATTGTTTCAGTTAATGACCCGTGAGTAACCTGTGCGACAATGTTATAGTCAAAAAACCTATCCAAATCACACGGCCTTGCTTTTGGAAACTGAAATTCAATATGACACAATGTATCATCATCCAACAAACACAAGAAGTCCAAATAGTATTTACTGCCATCAAATGTTACAAATTCAGTCTTTAGCACTTCTTTAATGTTTTTGTTTACACCTATGAACTCTAGAAACTCTTCCTTGTACACAAGTATGATAATCTTCAAAATCACATCATATATGTCATGAACATTTCGACTCATATTTTCACCAGACAAAATTACAAAAAGTTTTCTGCAGATATCAGTATTATTTACCGAATTTATAAAGTTTTTGTTTAAAATAAAGGCAATTTTGCATTCTAAAATCAATTTGATGAGATTAAATCAATATTTACAATAAAAAAAGAATAGAAAAAATAAGTGTAATGCATAACCGCACTACTATAATTCAAAAACGATATCCTTGAATTTGGTGGCTGCTTCACCGATAGCTATTACCATCTCACAGTCAAGGTTCATCGCTTTTCTTAAGCCGTCACGGACCTCTTCTTCGGAAGCACCTAATGTTCCCTTTTTTACAAAGTTATCAACATGATTTAAAAATATTCTGTCATTTAATTTAGGATTGGACTTCAATTTTTCAAGCGCTATTTTTTGTGAAGCAACTGAAGCCGGAACAATGAATTTTGAGAATTTCAAAACGCTATTGAAAATGTCGATATCTCCGACATGTCCTGATTCGGATGAAATAGTGATGACAGTTGTAAAGTCCCCAAACAATTTTTTGAATTCCTTTAAAACAGTCTCCACACCTGCAGGATTGTGGGCATAATCAACATAGATATCCTTTCCTTTTACCTTAGCAACCTCTTCCATTCTTCCGCTTACTCCTGTAAAGCTGGCAATTGTCGGCAATATCTTCTCATAAGGCAAATCCAAAAATTTGTGGGCCGCAATGATAACTCCAGTCAAGTTGTAAACATTATGAAGTCCATCGACACCCATCTTAACTGTCAGCTTTTCAGTTGGAGTGTGTAAATCAAATGTTCTGTTAGCCAAATCCACATTTGTTGCAATATAATCCACCTGAGGAGTGGTAATGCCGCATTTGCAGAAGTAATAACCACATCCCGAAATAATCTCCTTTACTGCAACCTCGTTGCCGCATACGCATTCCTTCATGCCGATTGAATCAGGCAGCTCGTCAACACCGAAGGTTATGACTTCCCCCTTAAAATCCAATTCGCGCAAAAGGCCCATGATTGTTGGATCGTGACCGTTGACTATCAGTTGGCCCAATCCCAGTTCAGTTATGAATTCCCCTTTAACATTAGCATAATCCATAAAGCTTCCAAGGTCGTTCAAATGATCGGGAGTGATATTTGTTATTAAACCTGAGGCCATTGAAGTGTTTTTCACAATTCTTCCGACAGTTCCGGGAACACCGAATGTTCCAACTTCCAGGATTGCAACATCCCCATCCAGTCTTGATTGCAGTATCGGAATGAATTCGGCATTTCCCTGCATGCCTTCCAGGTCATGTTCACATGGTTTGATTCCATTATCATAAGCAATTTTTTTAAGCAATGTTGTGGTTGTGGTTTTGCCGTTTGTTCCGGTTATTCCAAAAACCGGCTTTTCAGGCTGTATCATGTCAATGACGTCCTGCAATTCCAAAATTGGTTTTTCACAATTCTTTAAAATTTTAGAATCCTTTGGCAAGCTTGCAGGCGGAATAATATAATCAGCTTTTTTGAAAAAAGATTCAGGAGTCTTTCCATAAAAAACATCAATGTCATAACCTTCCAGAGCTTTTGCGAATCTGCAGTCCTTTTTGAAAGTCAAATCCGTTCCGATGACATTATAACCTCTTTGCTTAAGCACCCTTGCTATTAAATTACCGTTAGCTCCGCAAACTCCAATAACTCCAAAGGTCTTATTTTTATTCATATTTCTTAACCCCTTCTTCTAGTCCTCTCATAATCTTATCAACAGTAGTCAGTCTATCGTAAGCTATAAGCGGCCCCATGTGCAAAATGATGTCTCCAGGTTCCGAATACTTTAAAGTTTCACAGGCAGCGATTTCAATATCTTCAACCGCAACCTTTAAGATGTCCGGATTTGTGATGGCATCCAGAATTTCCTGAGCCGCATCCATCTCCACTTCCTGTGTAACTTCATTAAACCCGCTTGCTATTACGCATTTGAGATTATAGTCACTTATCAATTGGCCAACTTCAGCCTTATCCCTAACCGATAAAGTATCAAAATGATCCAGGAACAATACTACGCTTTCATCCTTAAAGTAATCCAAAGTGATTTTCATACCGTCATATAGGAATGCAGAATCAAGAATGACTTTTCTTCCATTATATGTTCCGACATTGTCCATATGTGCAGGCAGACCCTTAAACTCGGTCAATGCACAAATGATATCCTCTTTTTTAACCCCATATGTGAGTGCAACAGCGCTTGCCGCAACGGAATTTTCAAAAAAGTAGCTCATCATATAGAAGGGAGTGGTAAATGAGTCTTCACCATATTCGACGGTCAAGGATTCATCACCGACAGTGCCCTTAAAGTCAACATCCTCATCCAATGCATAGTATAATGCGTTGTCCCTTAAAGGACTGATGATGTCAAAGCATGAGTAGTTTGCAATCAATGTTTCGCTCATACTTTCAAGAATTAATTTTCTCTGCTGATAAAGTTCCACTGACCCTCCGAATTCAGAGAGATGGTCCTCTCCAATATTGGTTAAAAGACCTATTTTGATATTTAAACTATTCAACAATCCAATTGTTCCATGAGGAAGTTCAAAAATAGCTATATCACAATCCCTGGCCTTTCCCTTGACAATGCCGTCAATTATTGCTTCGCTGACAAGGTTGTTTACCAAAGATGAACAGGCCCACACATTATATCCGGCCTGCCTGAATAAGCTTGTTATGATAAAGGTTGTGGTAGTTTTTCCCATGGTTCCGGTTATTCCAATAATGTCGACCGGAATAAGGTCGTTGACGATTTTTGAAAATTTTTCATTAGTGAGGATTTCAACATCAGACTGCTTGATTAGTTTGTATATTGGTGCGGATTCCGGCAGTGTAGGAGGCATGTAAACAGCTTCGATTCCATCCAAGGTAGGATTTTGATTATTCAAATCTAAAACTACCCCTTCACTTTCCATTTCTTTTAAACTTCTCTGAAACTCAATTTTAAAAGAATCCATATCCTTTAAATCTGTTACAGTAACATTATGTCCCAAATAATTAAGCAATCTTGCAACTGGTCTACTAGCATTACCAGCACCAACAACTAAATAATTCATAAAAAGGTTCCTCACCAAATTCTATTAGTTTAATATTTAGAATTTATTTGATTTAAAGGTTAAAGATTGAAATTAAAAATACTGACTCAAAATTCAAATTCAAAAAAAGTATTGTGAAAACCTTATTCAAAACGAATAAGATTTTCTGTATCATCATAAACGACATCAAGTCCGCACATTGATGGAACATAGTTTGCAGCCTTGGCAGAGTTGACACCAATTACCTCAAAGCCCATCTCTTCGATTGGAGCCACAACCATACATGTGTCGCATACAACGTTTCCACCTGCAGATTCAATTATTTGAGTGTAACCCATCCTGTCAGCAGTTGCCTTAACGCTTACTGAAGTGCAAATCCATAATTTGTTTTTAATAGTTTTGCCCTCAACAATGTTTGCAACCTCTTTAATCTCTTCAAGAGATGCATGAGGACATCCCAAACAAACCAAATCGATTTCTTTATCAGTTGTTGTTAAAGATTCTCGAGTTTCATTAATTTCCTTTTCTGAAATGAACATTATGTCTTCAATTTCCCCAACAGAAATCAAATTAGCTTCAGGAGTTACATCTTCAACATGATAAAGCGCAACTGAACCTGATGATGCAAGTGCCGCACCCAATGTTTTTAAATTATTATTGCTTGGAGCATTCTGCATATTAAAGTAAGGTACGCCTCCACCGACTGCCTTTCCAATAATGTAGCCTAGTGCTCCAAAATCAGCACCCTGCAATTCACAGGAAACATTGACAACCAGATTTGCATTACGATTTTCGTCCAAATGGAAACCATAAAGAGGAGTTTTCCCAACGATTGCCGCAGCAAGTGCAGCAGGACCTCCCTCACGATTTGTACGAGCACCTATTACAGAGTTACCATATGCAACGGCGGATGATTCAGACCAGGAAATATGGTCTCTGAACCTTGGGACATTACCAACCAAATACGGAGTGCAGGTACATGTTTTAGCAATTCCCAAATCACCATAAGCATCTACAATGTCATTCTGCTTAACCGCAAAATATTCCGGAAATCCTAACTCTTTCCAGTTGTCCAAATCGGTTCCAGGAGGATTTAAGGAAGCATTTACACTAGCTTTAGCGGATTCATCACGAGCCAGATCCTGCAAATATTCAAGACCCGCTTCCCCAATAGTCTTATAGGAAACACCTGATACCTGTGCTGAAGTAATGTCAACCAGTTTAGAAGCACCATAGATATCTCCCAATGCAACTAGGATATCCATGCTTTTTCTAATGGTTTCACCATATTCTCCGTCACACATTTCTTGTTCTTCTTTAGTCAAAAACATATTAATCATTACTTAATTGATATTCAACCATCTCATCCACCAAGTGCAGGAATTGATCCTTAGCCTCATAAGGTATCATTGCACCGGCTGCAATATCGTGTCCTCCACCGGTTCCCATGAAGTTGTTTGATGAATCCTTAAGGGCTTTGCCCAAGTTTACACCTTTTGCAACCATGTCACGGGTTGTACGTCCTGAAATCTTAATATCCTTGTGAAGCCTTGACATTCCAATAACCGGCTTTGAACCATCCAACAATTCAACTGATAAACCTATACTGGCAATTGTCCCCATTACGGATTTCAACACCTTATCCTCAGAATATAAGTATTGAATTGAGTTCAACTGTTCAGCACCATTCTTTTTGACCCATTCAAGGCCCTTAACGATTTGGTCACGGTACTGGCGCTGAAGCCTTTGAGCAGCATCAAGTGCCGGACCCCTTTCGCCAAGTGCAATGCTCAATCCGAGTCCCGGTTTCTTGTTTTTACCGCATGCATCAAGAATATAGGAATACTCTTCCAAATCACGAAGCAGCGGTATTTCTTTGGCAACAGTATAGCAATCGCCAAAGATATCAGGATTGACACTTACCAATGCATCCTTTAGAAGGTCTTTCTCTTCATCCTCAAGGTCTGTGAATTTAATGCCATATGACAAATTCATCTTTTCCAAAAATTCCTGAGAACCTTCCAAATCTCCACTGATTCCCGGCAAAGGAGGTGAGAAAGTATAGGCGAGTGATTTGAAAATAGGTTCTGTAGCTTTTGAAACTATTTTCAATCCTTCATGTATTTCCACAACACCGCTTTCCTGCGCATCATTCAATATTTCCTTGTTCATGCCGGTAAAACCGTCTTGGCCTTGCATATCACCAAACGCACCAACAAGTGCAAAATAGGCCAAATGCTTTTTATCAAGGCCACGGACAGTCATATAAGCTGAACCTGCACCACACAAATCACGGCTTCCATCAATTCCAAACAGATGAGGGTTCAAGTGGACTACATTGCTTTCAGACTCTGTATCATCCACCTGGTGGTGGTCAGCAACTATAACATCATGCTTATAGGTGTTGAATTCCTTGATAAAAGGACTTCCCATGTCTGAAAAGATAAACAAATCATATTTTTCGCTTCTAAGCTGATTTACGTTTTCATCCTTTAGACGGGGAAGAATTGTTGTGTGGAACTGAACATCCTCTTCAGCCAAAGCATTGGCTATAACTGCTGCGGCTGATATACCATCAGCATCGTTATGAGAAATTATTCTGATAACGCTATCATTTTCAATATGCTCCTTAAGCATATTGCAAGCTTCGTCAGCTCTATTTAACAAGGAGTGCTGCTTCTCTTGGATTATATCTCCAACCTTCTGGTAGGGCACCTTCACTTACATAGTAAGATGCTAATTTTCTGATTCTTGCTTCGATGATAGTTAATCCTCTTTTGGAGTGTAAATCCTTAGGATTTTCATCTAAGTGGTCTCTGATGTTAACTGCTCTTTTGATTAAGTTTAATAAATCTTCTGGGTATTCTCCAGCTTGACCGTTTCTTTTTAAGATTTGAGTGATTCTTTCACCAGTTACATCTTTAACTGATGGGATTCCGTATTGATCCCTTAAGATAATACCGATTTCGGAGGTACTTTTACCTTCTCTGTTAAATTTTAAAATCATCTCTTCAATTTCTTCGTCACTATAAGTTACCCATTCTGGTCTTGCCATAATATAAACCTCTTTA
>CADBHR010000084.1 GCA_902794475.1 uncultured Methanobrevibacter sp.
TGCAGGCAATGACATGTTTAACTCTTCTGAAAAATCAGTTACATTTAAAGTAACAAAAGATGTTATTAAATTAACTCTCAAGAAGGTTAAAGTTAAAAAATCCGCTAAAAAGTTAAAAATCACAGCAACTTTAAAAATCAATGGTAAAAAGGTAAAAGGTAAAAAACTTACCTTTAAATTCAACAAAAAAACCTACAAAGCTAAAACCAACAAAAAAGGTTTAGCTAAAATTACCATTACTAAAAAAGTGCTTAAAAAACTTAAAGTGGGCAAAAAAGTTAAATACCAAGTATCCTACAGTGGAAAAACTGTTAAAAGAACTGTAAAAATTAAAAGATAAGGATTAAAAATCCTTATTCTTACTCTTTTTTTAAATACGCTGCCAAAAAATGAAAGATAGCAGCTATATGTTACAATCTATCAGATATTCCAAAGTAGGAATTCCGAAGTCATTGCTGCATTTTAGAGAACAGATTTCAGAGTTTTCTACAAACATGCTGAATGATAAACAGTTTTCATTACAATCAATACTAATTTTAACATTAGCGCTTTCCAAACATTTTTTCGGAACATCAAAAACTTCAGATGCATTGTTTACAAATACGGATGTTGGAAGATTGTTTTCGTCTATGTTTAAAAAAACACCTTCAGAAATGCCATAATTAGCATTGTATCCGTTCCTACCATCTATCTTGCCAACGAATGTATCGTTTATCTCATCATAACTTGAAATCAATCTTTGTTTTTCCATTTTATCAAACCTCACACATACTATGTTAAGCATTTAATATAAATTCGACCTAAGAGCATTTGAAAAGTAATATAAAGAATTTTTAAGAGGAATTTTATAATATTAAAGCAATAAAATTGGCTTAGGCATGTGAAATTGTTTTGGAAAAATATTATAACTAAAAAAAATATATTTAAATTTGGTGTCAAAATGGTTCAGGAGACAAAAGAACAGCTGGAACTTGAAGCTGAAATCAAAGAAAAGGCCCAAGAATTCCTTAAATACCTCAACTCAACCCTTCCTGAAAGCATGGAATTGGAATATGAAGGATTTTACAGAAGGGGCTTCTTTGTAAGCAAAAAAAGATATGCCGTAATCGAAGACGGGGAAATCATAGCAAAAGGCCTTGAGCTAGTCAGAAGAGACTGGGCACCAATCGTAAAACAGACACAAGAAGCGGTTCTGATGGCCATTCTAAAAGAAGGTGACTCAAACAAAGCCATCAGCGAAGTCAAAAAAGTGATGAAAAAATTAAGAAAAGGTGATGTTGACAAAAAGGAACTCATCATCCACACCCAGATAACCAAGCCATTGAACCAATACAAACAGGTCGGACCCCATGTCGTTGCCGCTCAGAAGATTGAGGAGCATGGAATCAAGGTATCACGCGGAACCATCATACAATACATCATTGTTAAAGGAAAAGGATCCATAAGCCAGAGAGCAGTTCCATACGAATACAGCGAAGGATATGACTATGACAAGGACTACTACATCAACAACCAACTAATTCCTGCTGTTGAAAGAATCATGTATTCCTTCGGATACACCAGAAAGGATTTGCAGGACATGGCAGTCGGTGAAGTCCAGCAAAGCCTGGATGCATTTTTCTAAAAATTTAAATATTTTTAAAATTATAATTAAAATCATATGATTCAAAATGATGATGACCGTGTTGTATTTTTTGATGTAGACGGCACATTGCTTGACACATCAGATTTTGCAGAAACTGCAAGAAAAGCGGCAATAGGATTAATGGTAGATAATGGACTTCCCCTTGATAAGGATGAAGCCTATGGCGTTTTAAAGACAATTATCCGTGAAAAAGGATCCAATTACGGAAAACATTTTAATGTATTGACCCAGGTTGTTTTAGGCCATGAGGACCCGATGCTTGTAGCCCTTGGAATGATTACCTACCACAACGTTAAGATGGCACTTTTAAGACCTTTTCCGGAAACAATCGACACATTAATCTATCTTAAAAGCCAAGGATATCGTCTGGCAGTCATATCCAATGGAATAACCATTAAACAATGGGAAAAGCTTGTAAGGCTCAACATCCATTCATTTTTCGATGAAGTCATAACCTCTGAAGAGGTTGGAAAAAATAAGCCAAACAGATTGATTTATGATGTGGCACTTAGAAAAATGAAAGGAAATCCTGAAAAATCATTGATGATTGGTAACAAATTTAAGGAAGATGCATTAGGCGCAGTCAATGCGGGAATGGGTGCAATTCTTGTAAATTCCGACATTACCGAAGATGATCGGGACTACATCAAAAGGGAACAATTGGATATTACTGTAGTTGATGACATTGGTGATGTAAAAACAATATTATAATCACCAAATCTTAAAATTCTAATTCTAAAGTCACAGGACAGTGATCGGAACCATAGATATCAGCTAAAATTTCAGCTGATTTAACATTATTTTTTATTTCTTCATTTACATAAAAATAGTCCAGTCTCCAACCGGCATTCCTTTCACGTGCACGGGTTCTGTAACTCCACCAGGTAAAGTTGTTTTCACCTTCATCGAACATCCTGAAAGTATCTATAAAACCTGCTTCTTCAAGCTGGTCCAGCCATGCACGCTCTTCAGGCAGATAACCAGATTTTCCCTCACAGTTTTTAGGATTATATACATCTATCGGATTGTGAGCGATATTGTAATCGCCAGTGATAACAATGTTTTTACCTTCTTTTTTAAGCTCGATTAACTGTTCAAGCAATGCATCACAGAAAGCAACCTTAAAATCAAGTCTTTTTGCATTCATTCCACTGTTTGGGAAGTAAATATTATATAAAATGAAGTCTGGATATTCGATTTTCAAAACTCTGCCTTCGCTGTCAAGTTCTTCAATGCCCAAACCTCTTGTGACACTGACCGGTTCAATACGGGAGTATGTTCCAACACCACTGTATCCTTTCTTTTCGGCCTCATTGAAGTGCTGGTGAAATCCGTCAACATTCGCCAATTTCTTTGGAATCTTATCTTCTGTTGCCCTTACCTCCTGAAAGTTGATAATGTCTGCATCAGTTGCATCAAACCAGTCCCAAAATTCATCCTTTTTGGAGACTGCTCTAATTCCATTTACATTCCAAGAAACCAGCTTTATTGACACTATAATTCAACCCCATTGACTGTAGGAACTTCACGAAGCCATTTGATGTCACTTTTATAAAGCATACGAATGTCTTCAACATCATACCTGATCATTGCAAGCCTTTCAATACCTAAACCGAATGCAAGAGCAGGTTTGTCAATGCCTAATGGCCTCAATACTTCAGGCCTCATCATTCCAGCTCCTCCAAGCTCAATCCAGCTTTCCTTTTCTTCCAGATAAATTTCAGTTTCAGTGGAGAGGTATGTGTAAGGGAAGTATGCAGGCCTGAACCTTACTTCAAAACCTAATTTTTTATAGAACTCTTTTAAGGTTCCCAAAAGGTTTTGATAGCTGATTCCTTCATCACATACAAGTCCTTCAACTTGGTGGAACTCAGGCAAGTGTTTATAATCGAAAGTTTCTCTTCTGAATACCCTTCCAACGGAAAACATTTTGATTGGAGGCTCATGTTCAAACAGGTGTTTTGTGGATATTCCTGTTGTGTGAGTCCTCAAAACACTTTGGCGTGCAATGTCTTCACTCCAGTCATATTGCCAACCGATAGAACCTGTATCAGCACCGTTTTCATGGGTTTCAGCAGTAAGCTGCACCAATGCATTATCAGGCAAGTCACAGGTCAAAGGGTTTTTGAGATAGAAGGTGTCCTGCATTTCACGTGCAGCGTGGTCCTGTGGCTGGAATAGTGAGTCAAAGTTCCAGAATGCAGATTCGACCAAATGCCCGTTGTCTTCTGAAAAGCCCATGTTCAAAAAGATTTCTCTAATCTCATCAATGATAACTCTTAAAGGGTGTTTTTTACCGGCAAATATTACCGGAGCTTCAGCATTAATATCATAAGGACGATATTCCAGGCTTTTCCAGTCTCCATCCTTTAGCTGTTCATGAGTTAGTTGAGTGGCCTGTTCTTTTATTTCAAAGCCGACCCTGAGAATTTCTTCTCCTTTAGGCAGGATTTTAAAAGAATGTGAGGTTTCCTTTTTAATGTTTAAAATATTTTTTCTGCCTGTCAGCTTTTTAAAACCGTCCATCAAATCATCAGTGAAAAGTTTAACTCCATCCGCATTGGCCTTAAGGTAATCAAGCACCCTTTCATCGACACCAGATTTATCTGCGAAATCCTTACCGATATCTGTAATGTTGATTACGCCCTTATCGATTTGAGCCCAATTCTTTTGACGTAGCCATCCAAGAGCAATTCCAGTTTCCTTTTTGTCAATGCCGGCTTCATCAGCCAAATCCTTCATGGCGATTTCTCTTTTCTGCGCCAATACATCAAGAATCTTACGTTCAGGAAGTCCATGTTCAGCATATTCAAGCCCATCTGCTGTAAGGGAGTATATTTTCTCAACGTCCTTGTGCACTTCGATTATATCCTTGGATGCAAGGGATCCTGCCGCACTCATAACGGATTTGATATCCATTCCAGTGTTTGAAGCAATTTGAGCCGGAGTGGCCTTCGGATTAGCTTCAAGTTCTTTTAGAAGTTTCTTTTCATAAATATGTAATTCGCTTATGGTTTTTTTAATATCCTCACTCATTTAAACACCATACTTTAAGATTAATAATATAATAATATATGTGTTAAGTGATTTATAAAGGTAGTGCAAAATACATTATTTCAATACTTTTTTCATTATGAAAAACATTATTTTTGAAAATAATTTCTTAAGAGGATTCAATTTGACTTCCGGTGCGAAATCATGATTGACCAAATCGTTCTTATGCCAGAACTCCGCATCTGCCTTTATTGGGTCGGAAGACACAGCCATCGCTTTCCAAACATCGAAAAATACGATATCTCCAAATTTTGGAGAGTGCATTTTACCTGATTCGACATCGGCTGCAAACTTCTTGGATACCTTATCTATCTGCTTTGTCTCAAGAGAATCCTTTCCTCCACATGCCATTGCAATTTTATAGACCTTGTTTACACCCCAATGCCTCAATGTCTCGTCAATATAGTTTGCCACTTTCTTATGGCCCGCACCTGCAGTGGATACCACCACCAAAGCCTTTTTGGTGAAAAATTCCGGCCTGTGATAAAAGTAAGCGGTATGGTCAAAGAAATTCTTTAAAAGCGCTGTCACGTTCATGGCATATACCGGAGAGGCAATAATGATTCCATCGGCTTCCATCATCCTGTCAACAATCGGCTTGATTATATCACTGTGTGGGCACTTTTCCTCACCCTCCATAATGCACTTATAGCAGCCGTTGCACATGGGAATCTTTTCCTTCATCAGATGGATTTCCTCAAAATCCCCCTTCAAGTTCATTTTTGCTTGCTCAACCATCTTCCATGTATTTTTACGCCTTGGTGATCCGTTAATAATAACATATTTCATAATCATAACTCCTTAAGCTGTGTATCCAGAACCAGTTTTTCCTTATATTCAAACTGCCTGTCAAACTCATCCAATTCAGTTTCATCAACATCAAATACGTCAGGGTTTTGAAATATTCCCCTTTCATTTTTAAGTTTGCCTTCATCAAATACCCTAATCATGAAAAAGGGATTTTCCTCATCCAAATCAGTCCCATCAAGATAAAGGCCATATTCTGATGCGCTTACAAAACCGAATCTTGAGTAATAGTTTTCATCACCCACCACAAGGACAAATGGAACATTGTCCTTTTGGACAATTTCCAATGTGTAATCAATCAATTGTGACCCGAGTCCATGATTTTGACAATTCCTATCGACTGCAATCGGACCCAGTATGAGCGCAGGGACGATGTCATTTTCATAGCTGATTTTACCCTTCGAATAATTGATGCTTGCTACAATTTTACCATCATCCTCAATGACATATGCCAATTTGCTTACAAAGCTCTCGTCATTTCTTAAATTATGTACAATGAAATGCTCATATGCACCCGGCCGATATACATTCCAAAAGGAATCCCTTACAAGTTTTTCAACTTCCAGATAATCATTTTCCATTTCAAGTCTTGTCTTCATGTCATTCACCCCTTATTCTCACAGAATCAAAAATTGTCCTTGCATGATTCTCCGTCTTTATCATGAACTCCTCCAGAAACTTCCCGTCATCTTCAGGATAATTTATGAAGAAATGCTCATACAGCAGAAACATTCCATAGTAGAAAAACGATTCGGAAAGCTGTCTTGTATCACAGTCCCTTTCAATCAGGTTTTTCGCCTTCATCAAATCGAACAGGACAATCCACCCTTCAATCGGAGCCTCGATAATTGACTTTTTCAAGAAATCCCTTACCTCATCGTTGTGATATGATTCTATGAAGAGAATTCTTGTTATTTTCATCATCCTGTCTTCCTCTAACTTTGACAGGAATGCATCACATCCTGCCTTGTAGAAAAAATCAAATCCCCTGTCCAGATTCAGGCTTGCCTGGTCCAAAGGTATTTCATCACTTGTCATCTCCTCTATATAATACTCCAGAATCCTATTCATTATCTCCTGCTTGCTGGAGTAATGATTGTAAATAGAGCTTTCCTTTATTCCCACTTCACCGGCAATCTGGCGCACCGATACGCCATCATAGCCATGCTCAGAGAATAAGTCTATTGAAACATAAAATATTTTTTCCTTATTGTTCATGATATCAAAACTAACACTTGTTAGTTATCATTATATTTCCAAAAGCATATAAAACTAACGGATGTTAGTTAAAAAATGCCGATAAATTTCGCATTAATGATTTGAACCACCCCATCCTATAGAGGATGGGGATTCCTGAATTTTTTTCACTTAATAATGGTTAATTTAATTATTTTTTCAGGCTATCCCCGTTGAACCAGCGGTTTAGAATATTAATTGCTGCGTTTGTGTCCCTATCAAGTATTTTTCCGCATTTTGGACATTTCCAG
>CADBHR010000085.1 GCA_902794475.1 uncultured Methanobrevibacter sp.
CAACAGTTAAAAGAATTTCAGGAATTACTAATATCTGGTGCAATAACACAAGATGAATTTGATCAACTGAAAAAAGATTTATTATTCAATTAACGGGTGATTTGATGGTTAAGTGTAGCAATTGCGGTTTGGAGGTTAGTGATGATTTAGAAAACTGTCCAAATTGCGGCAGTGTTCTTAAATCAGAAGAAACTAATTCCTCTGATTTAAATAATATTACTAAATGCAGTAATTGTGGCAATGAAGTAAGTTTGAACGATGACTTTTGTCACAATTGCGGTAATAAAATTGAAAGCGATGATAAATCCATGAGATGTGAATCTTGCGGATCTAAATTACCTGAAAATACATTATTTTGTCCTACCTGTGGTTCAAAGGTGAAAATTCCAAAAAGAAGAATTCAAACAAAAATTTGTCCAAATTGTGGAATTCAAATAGATAATGAAGTTGAGTTTTGCCCAGAATGCGGAACAAACATTGCTACTGGTGAGGTAACAAAATTCGAATCGACTCCAGCTTCTTTTTCAGAAAAAATTAATCTGGCAAAAATCATTAAACCTACAATAATTGCATTGATTGTATCGATAATCTTGTCATTAATCGGATTGGGCATTGGCTTTTCATGGATGTCTTTCATAATAGCAATTATCCTGTCAGTGGGATTCTTTGCAGGGCTCATTGATAATGAGGCTAATGCTATTGTATTCGGTTTGATTGTTGGATTGCTTCTAGGAATTTTAGAATTTCCTTTGGTTGAATTTATGTTTGGAGCTTTTGTTGCAGGATTCTATGATGGATTTTTTGGAGGTCATATGATTCTATTAATCATAGTGGGTGTAATAATTGCTTATGTTTCAAACATGTTCCTTAAAGATACTATTCGGGGAATTATGAAAAATTTAACTGGGCTTTTATAACTTTATTCTTTTTTTTCTCTTTTTTTTTAACCATAACAATATCATTAAATATCATCAAAACCATAATTATAATATTAACTAAAAATGGAGCATATTGTTATGAATAAAAGAACTATTGAGCTTTCTGGCCATATTATTGACTCATTGACTTTAACAAGGACAATGGGTATAATCATGGACAAAGGCGGAGAATTTGATATTTTAGAAATCGATGTTGGACGTAAAAAGTCAGATGTAAGTCATGCAAAGATTGAAGTATCAGCTAGTTCTCCCGAATTGTTGGATTCTATTTTAGACGAACTGTCTGTACTTGGTGCATCAATTGATGATATAAAAGAAGTCAATCTTGTTGCATCAACTAAAGATAAGGTTGCTCCGGAAGGTTTTTATTCATCTTCAAATCATACTACACATATTTTCTATGATGGTGACTGGATTCTTGTCGAAGAGATTGAAATGGACTGTCTGGTGGTTGTGGATGAAGATGAGAAAAGGGCATTTGTAAAACCTATAGCTGATGTTAAGGCTGGAGACAAGATTGTCGTTGGTCTTGACGGTGTTAAGGTTACACCTCCTCACAGGTCACGTGACGAACAGCAAGTGTTTGAATTCATGAACAGTGAAGTTTCCTCTGAAAAACCTTTGATGAATCTTATCGAGGGTATTGCTGATGAAATGAAAGAAATCAAGGCTAAAGGTGGAAAAATAGGCATTGTTGGAGGTCCTGCAATAGTTCACACAGGTTCCGGCAAGTATTTGGCTTCACTTGTTAAGGAAGGATACATTGATGTCATCATGGCAGGAAATGCACTTGCAACTCACGATATTGAATCAAACATCTTCGGCACTTCATTGGGTATTGAAGTAGAAACAGGTAAGATTGTCGCTCACGGCCACACTCACCATATGCGGGCAATCAACAAAATCAATAACTCTGGCTCCATTAAAAAGGCTGTTGAGGATGGCACTTTAACTGGAGGTATCATGTATGAGTGTGTCAAAAATGATGTTCCATTTGTCCTTGCAGGTTCAATTCGTGATGATGGGCCTTTGCCTGATGTCATAACGGACATTACCGAAGCCCAAAAGATTATGAGGCATTATGCTCAGGAGGTTGACATGGTCATCATGATTGCCACAATGCTTCATTCAATTGCTACAGGAAATCTTCTCCCTTCAAGGGTTAAAAGTATCTGTGTGGATATCAATCCGTCCACTGTTACAAAATTATCCGACAGGGGAAGTGCTCAGGTCGTGGGCATTGTTACGGATATAGGTACATTCCTGCCACTTCTGTACAATGCTCTGATGGAGGATTGAGCATGTCATTTACGGCATATATTCTTGATGTTATTACTGATACGATATATCCCGCAAGAATTACTATAGAAAACGGATTATTTAAGGAAGTCACTCCCATTACACTTGATGAAAATTATTTGGTTGATGTTGAGGGATTGGTTATTCCTGGATTTATTGATTCTCATATTCATATTGAAAGTAGTATGATTACTCCTGCTCAATTTGCCAGAATTGCAGTGCGTCATGGTACTACAGCTGTTGTTTGTGACCCTCATGAAATAGCCAATGTTTTGGGAGTTGTGGGGGTTGAAGCAATGATTGAAAATGCAAAGCAGGTCCCTTTCAATTTTTATTTCACTGCACCATCCTGTGTGCCTGCCACATTATTTGAAACTTCAGGTGCTACTTTAGATTCGTCAGATATTGAATATTTGCTTAAAAAGGACGAAATTGTAGCATTAGGGGAAATGATGAATTTTCCCGGCGTTATAAATGATGATGAAGAGGTTGTTCGGAAACTGGAATTGGCAAAGCAGTATGGCAAACCGATTGATGGTCATGCGCCATTGCTTTCCGGTGAGGATTTGGATAAATACCTTGCACATGGTATAAGTACGGACCACGAATGCAGCAATGTTGTGGAAGCCATCGAGAAAAAGTTAAAGGGCATGAAGATAATGGTTAGGGACGGTTCATCTGCCCTGAATATGGAAGGGCTTTTTGATATCTACAAAGATGATATATTCCATCAATATGAAGAGGAGTTTAATGTCTTTAAAAACATATTTGGGAATAGAATCTACTCTCCACTATTTGATTTCATTGTCAGTGATGATAAACATCCGAATGATTTAATAAAGGGTCATTTAAACTTATCAATTAAAAAAGCAGTTGATTTAGGTATTGATGTTTTAAAGGCAATTCATATGGTAACGATTAATCCCGCACAACATTATAATCTCAATTGTGGAGCCATAATGGAAGGATTGAAAGCAGATTTCGTAGTTGTTGACAGCATATACAAGGGAAATGTATTAAAAACATATATTGGCGGAGAATGCGTATTTGATGGCGAAAATGTATTATTCGATGTTCCTGAATTTGAATCTGAGAATACTATAAATGCATCTAAAAAAACTGCAAGTGATTTTGACATACATTATGATGGCGATGAATGCACAGTCAATGTAATCGAGAGTTTGGATGGGGAATTATTGACTAAGAAAACAACTGCAAGATTGCAGGTTACGGAGGGCATAGTCCAGCCGGATATTAATCAGGATGTTTTAAAGATTGCTGTTGTGGAGCGTTATGGTGGAAATGCTATTGTAAATGCATTCATAAAAGGATTTGAACTTAATGAAGGAGCAATTGCTTCATCAGTTGCTCATGACTCACATAATATAATTGTCATCGGATGTGACTCAGAAAGTATGGCGCAGGCTGTTAATTGGGTAATTGATGATGCAGGAGGCATTTCTATTGTAAGTTCAGACTTTAATTATTCATTACCTCTTCCGATTGCAGGATTGATGTCTAATGAAGATGCATATGATGTTGCCGATAAAGTTGCTATCTTGCGTAATACTGTAAGGACATTGGGCTGTCAGCTTGATGCTCCGTTCATGACAATGGCATTTATGGCATTGCTTGTTATTCCGTCAATCAAGATTTCAGATAAGGGATTGTTCGATGGAGATAACTTTGAATTTATGGATGTGATTATTGATTAGAGGTCAAAGCCTCTTTTTATTAATTCTTTTTTTATTTCCCTCATCGCTTTTATATCTTCTTTTCTTCCAACTTTTAAAACGACACGATTTGCTTCTTTAAAATGAGTCACGTATTCTTCTTTTTTTGTATCATCAACCAAATCAAAGCGTGTTAAATTGGCCAATGATTCAATCACATATCCAAACCCTCTGTTCATGGCTTGGACAGGTTTATTGATTACTAAATCAACCGCCTCTGACTTGAAAACTATCGCTTCTCCTTTCTTTTTTATAGGATCGCTTTGCTTTATCGCTTTGGTAAATTTGATTGCTTCACATTTGAAATATGCATCAGCGCATTTCAGCGACATATTTTCATTGAAATGGCTTTGTGGCAAATTTCCAAGGGTTGAAGTCTTAAATAGTTCAGGGTCATGTGTTATATTAACAATAAACTCTTTTTCACGGACAATATTGTCTAATGTGTGGCTTCCCTTAAAGATACGATTGACTATTTTGTTTTCTCCTGCACATAGCACACCAATCGGGGCGGCATTTTTAGTTCCGTCTTCATTATTTGTGGTGATTATTGTTTCGTATTGCCTACCTTTTTCCATTCCAATTGTTGATAATCTAATTTCAATATTAGCCATTTTTAAAAAACCTTTTTATATCTTGATTAACAATATATAAATTATAATATTTAATTTTAAAGGAGTTTGAGCTATGAAATATAAGATGTATGATGAGATGATGGAACAACCGGACTCACTAAGAAAAACTTTTGAAAATGAAATGTCTACCATGGATGAAGTTTCAAAATTAATTTCAGATAAGGATAAAGTCTATTTGATTGGTTGTGGAAGTTCTATTTCTACTTGTTATAGTGTAAGGGATGCAATTAGGATGTCCAGCACTAATATCGACATTGAAGTATATACAGGATATGAATTTTACTATAATAAGAGATTAGTTGAAAATGAGAATACCATAGCAATTTTCACTTCTCAATCTGGTGAAACCGCAGATACTCTCGCTTCACTTAGACGGGCAAATGAATTCAATATACATACGGTTACAATTTCCAATGAAGCTGAAAGTTCAATGATTAAAGAAGCTGAAACTCCAATCGTTACCAGATGTGAAACTGAAACCGCAATATTGGGTACAAAAACTTATATCACTCAGCTTGCTTGTTTGTATCAGATTTTATTCAGCGCTAGTGATTATGAAGCAAAAGATGAATTGCTGGCTCAATTAGCTCAAATGCCAGATACTATTGAAGAATTATTAAAAACCACTGAATATGCTAACAGGTTATTGGCACAGGATTTCAAAAATGATGATATTTTCTATTGTTTGGGTAGCGGACCTAACTTTGGACTTGCATATAAGCTGGCAATGACAATGCTTATGGAAGGTGCAATAAAACATGCTTGTCCTGAGTATTCTGCTGAATTCAGACATGGATTAATCGAAAGGGCAGAAAAAGGCGTACCTATAATATTTTTAAAATCTGACTTTGAGTCTGATGAAATCACACAAAAAGCCATTGACTTTTCTGAAAATTTAAAATTAAAATCAATCATTTATGAATTAAAGGACTATGCAGATGTTGACAAGTTGTTATCTCCATTTATCTTTGTAATTCCATTGGAATGGTTTATTTATTACTTGGCACATTATAATGGTGAAGATCCAGGTGCTACAAGACACATTGGAAAAGTCAGGTACTGATTTTTAAAAAATAAGTAAAAAATGTAGAATTCTTATTCTACATTAATTTTATGTTTTGGTATAATTAATTTTGGAATGTTTATGATAACAGTTCCGTTGGTGAATTTTGCAGTGATGTTATCTAAATCAAGGCTGTTTTCGAATCTTACTGTTTTTACGCATCTGCCTGATTTGATTGAGGATGCAATCAATTCAACTTCTTCATCTTCAAATTCATCGATGTATGCTTTAAAGGTAGTTTCGATTGTTAAATCATTGTCTCCTGCTTCAATTGAGATGTCTTCTTTATTGACACCTGGAACAGCAGCTTTTATGTAGTATGCGTCTTTGCTTTCAATTAGATCAATGTCAATGGTTTGAACAGTGGATCTTTTGTATTCAGCATATTTTTTGTCTGCATTTTTTTGCATGTTTCTGATGTATTCTTTGAATTCATCGATGCTTGAATTTAAATCGTTAATTACATTGTCTGCAATGTTTTTTCTTTTTTCTTTTGGTTCTTCTTGTTTATCATTGAATTCTTTTTGTTCATCATTCAATTCTTCTTCATCATTGAATTCTTCTTTTTTATCTGAAATTTTACTTTCAATGGTTTCGGAATCTACCATGCTTTTCACACTCCTTATTGATGAATTTTATGTAATTATTTTTTAATTACTTTTTGTTAGTATATAAACTTTTCTATTAATTACTCAAAGTTACTAAAATTTTGACTTAATTTAATTTTTGTTTATGCTAAAAAATAGGGGTTATTTTATTAATTTAAGAAATTTAAATATTATTTTTTTAAATGGAATATTATATGTTGGTTAATATGAATAATATTTGTTTTAAGTTTGTGACTTAATCAAGTTTTATTTTTTTTCTGTTCTCATATATTCCATTTCGATTTTCATGGATTTCTATAAAAAAAATATTGTGTGGACATTCTAGTCCACGATATCATAATCATATTTTTCATTTATTTATTTTTCGGCATTGTCGTTAGCTTTTTCTTCATCTTTTTTTGGTATTTCTTTGTTTAAGATGATGAATTCACCGATTATTCCCACATCATCAAATAAGATACCGCTTAGATCTTTTGAAAAAATATTTGTCTGTAAAGCCAAAGTAAGTCCTGTGATTTTACCGCTTTCAGGGTCAAAATCAACATCATCTACTTTACCGACTTCAAAAGCATTTTTATCTAAAACGGTTTTTCCTAATAATTCTCTAATTTTCATTTTATCACCTTAATTTAATTAAGTTTATTATATTATTATTTAATGAATGGTGAATATATTTCTTTTTATTAACAGATAATAACCGTATTGGTTGATGATTCATGCCATGTAAAAAATTAATTGCTTTGCCACATATTTTCACAATGTTTATCATATTTAAAAAACTAATATACAATCATGACCGTTAAAAGAAGGTTTTCCCTTGCGATTGTCGATGTTGAAAAAATAGAGGAAGTTAATAAAATTGTAATTAAACATGCATTTAATGTCCAACAGTATTCCACATATCTCTATTTTAATTTGAATCCTATCCGTCCCGATGATGTTTACATGGATATTACCCTTTTTCAACTAGTATCTGAAAATGAATCATCTTTAAATAAACAATTAAATGATTTAATTGAAGAAATTGACCAGTTAAATACTGAATATGCCATTAGAGATGAGGATTCTCATGAGATGATTGTGGAAATCGAGCATGTAATCGCTCTCAACATTAAGTTTGACAATATTAAAACTATAAATGAAGGCACATACGAGAAAATCGATTCAATAAATTTCTTTAAAACAGAATTCGGAATATGCAAATCATATAATCCTAATTTCAGACCAATTGAAAATGATCCAATTGAAGGCAAGGAAGTTAGGCCTGAAACCATTTATTTGTTTTCAGACTCTGAAGAAAATCTTTTAAAATTAAAAGATTTAGTTTGCGAAAAAATTATGGAAATTGATTCTGATCTTGAAATTGAATCTGGTCCATTTGTATTTATAGATTAAAGGGAAATTAAAATTAGAAAAGATTAAATAATAGATTATTCATCATTATTTAATCTGCGGCAATTATTTTCAACAGTTATGGAGACAATGAGTTTAGCCTCGGGTTTGTGAGGTCTGTAGCTTTTAGTAATATTCATCATCATCGTCTTGTTCAAAATCACGTTCGATTTTTTTGATTCTACCTATTTTCTTATTGATTTCTTCAATACCTTCTCCTTCAATTGCTGAAATAAAAATTGAGTTTTCTTCATCGTCAATGTATTCCTTGAGATGTTCCCTGTCTTTAACAAGGTCCATTTTATTAAATAAATACACGATAGGTATTTCAGAAAATATTTTTTCAATTTGTTTTAGGAGATTGTACTGGTTTTCCAGGTGGAATCCACAGGTTTCGGATGCATCAAAGATAAACAGTATCGCGTCAGCCAGGTGTTCGAGGGCAACAATCGCATTCATTTCAATGTCATTCATTTCTAGCACTGGTCTGTCGAGCAGTCCGGGTGTGTCAATTATCTGAATATGTTTCCAGCGCATTTCAGTGTGGCCAATCTGAATCCCTTTTGTTGTAAATGGATAGTTTGCAACTTGAGGGTCTGCGCTGCTTAATTGTGTAAGCAATGTGGATTTCCCCACATTAGGAAATCCTGCAATGACAATTGTGGTTGCATCGAAATCGATTGTAGGCATGTTCCTTAGGTTTTGTTTTGCAAAATCAAGGAAATCCAAATTAGGTTTGATCTTATTTATGACGGATGCAATCCTTCCGTAGGCCTGTTTTTGTATGGCAGTTGCCCTTTCAGACGGATTTTTCCTAATTTTAGCACCGTATTCCTTTTCAAGTTGGGTTATAATTCCATAAGCCCAATTAAGTCCTCCAAGGGCTTGTTTCATATCGTCTACCCCAACGGTAATGTCAATATAGTCTTGATAAAAGGGGTGCATGCTTTCGATTTCTGGAACTGCATCCAAAATTGATTTCAATTTATCTTTAATGACTTGACAGGATGTAACAACACGTCTTTCTTCAATTCTTTTGCCTTTCAAGTGTTTAGGTATTTTCTGAGATCTAAGTAAGTCGGCCTGTTTTTTGCCTCTGCTAAACCCCTTGTCCAATATTTCGTCGGGAGTAGGTATTGTTGGAATCATCATTATATCACTCTAAATATCAGTTGCTTATATGCTTTCTCTCTCAACCTTTCTATACTATAGTTTAGATTTGGCAGGTTAATTAAATTTGTGGATAAGGTTGTGATATTTCAGTTGGTATATTATTTGTTTTATATAATGAATATAATAGGACATAATTATAAATGCACTATAA
>CADBHR010000086.1 GCA_902794475.1 uncultured Methanobrevibacter sp.
GTCATGATTATACCTTATGTATCGAAACCTTTATATAACTTTTTGTTACTATAATAATGTAAGAGAAAGATAACTTTTTGTTACTTTAATATTTGGTTCTGAAAAACTTAAAGTAATAACTCTTAAATGATGAACCATTTTCCTATATGTCCATAAATTCCCAAAAACTGAATATTAAAGTCCAAAAATGAAACTTCTCGGTATAGAGTTATTACATTGGTTTTTCAAAAAACCTAGAAAAGGTGTAACTATGACTGATGAAAATAAAAGCGAAACTGAAGTAGAAACTCAAGATTTGGAAGAAAAATATGAAGCCCTTCTTGAAGAAAAAAATCAGGAGATAGAAAAGCTTCAAGAAGATCTTGAAAAATCCGAAAGTGAAACCCAAGAATACATCTCACTATCACAAAGACTTCAAGCTGATTTCGAAAACTTCAAAAAGATAACCGACAAGAGAAATCAGGAGCTAGTAAAATTCGCTAATGAAAATCTAATAAAAGAATTCCTAGACTGTTATGAAGACTTCGGCAGAGCTTTAGAAACTGAAAACAATGAAGATTTAAGAAATGGCATTGAATTAATCTACAATAAATTTAGTGATGTGCTAGCAAAAGAAGGCGTAAGCGAAATTCCCGCAAAAGGGGAAAAGTTCGATTTGAACAAACATGAAGCATTAATGGTTCAAGACTCTCCGGATGTCGAAAACGGATACATTATTGAAGAGTTGATGAAAGGATACATGTATAAGGACAAAGTCCTCAAATACTCAAAAGTTATAGTTTGTAAAAAATAACGTTTATTAAATAATCTATTAAAAAAAAATAAGGTGATAATTATGTCTGATCTGTGCTTGTAGGAGGAAAACCAACCACAATCCCTTCTGCCGAAGGTGCAAGCCAATACGGTAAATCATTCCCAAGTTACGTTGCATTTACCGAAGACGGACAAATGCTAGTAGGTGAACCAGCAAGAAGACAAGCAGTAACAAACCCTGAAAATACCATCTCAGCAATCAAAAGAAGCATGGGTACCGACCATAAAGTTACCGTAAACGGAAAACAATACTCTCCACAAGAGATTTCCGCATTCATCTTACAAAAAATCAAAAAAGATGCAGAAACCTTCCTCGGAGAACCTATCCAAAAGGCTGTAATTACCGTACCAGCATACTTTGACGACAACCAAAGGACTGCAACAAAAGATGCAGGAACCATTGCAGGATTAGACGTAGTAAGGCTCGTAAACGAACCAACCGCAGCAAGCCTCGCATACGGTCTTGACAAAGCGGAAGAAGACGACATGAACATTATGGTATACGATTTAGGTGGAGGTACCCTGGATGTAACCATCATGGAATTCGGTGGAGGAGTATTTGAAGTAAGATCCACCAGCGGAGACACTCAACTTGGTGGTACCGATATGGATAACGTATTAATCAAATACCTTGCCGATGAGTTCAAAGCACAAGAAGGCGTTGACTTGATGGACAACGACCAAGCAGTACAAAGATTAAGAGAAGCTGCTGAAAAAGCTAAAATCGAATTGTCCACCACCACAACTACCGAAGTAAACTTGCCATTCATTGCAATGGGAACTGATGGAACCCCTAAAAACTTAATTATCTCACTTACAAGAGCAAAATTAGAAGAGCTCGTTGATTCAATCGTTGAAAAATCAGGTAAACCAATGCAACAAGCATTAGATGACGCTAAAATGAGCAAATCAGAAATTGACAAAATCATCTTAGTCGGTGGACCTACCAGAATGCCAATCGTACAGCAATTTGTGGAAAAATTCATAGGAAAACCTGTCGAACGTGGTATTGACCCAATGGAATGTGTATCCATGGGTGCTGCCATTCAAGGAGGAGTATTAGCCGGTGAGATTAAAGACATCGTATTGTTAGACGTTACCCCATTATCATTAGGTATCGAAACCTTAGGTGGAGTGTCAACCACTCTAATCGAAAGGAACACTACCATTCCTACCAAGAAAAGCCAAGTATTCTCCACAGCTGCCGATAACCAGCCTTCAGTAGACATCAACGTACTTCAAGGTGAAAGGAAAATGGCAGCAGACAACACTTCACTCGGACGTTTCCAACTTGTGGGAATCCCACCTGCACCAAGAGGCGTTCCTCAAATTGAAGTAACATTTGATATTGATGCAAACGGTATTATCAACGTAACCGCTAAAGACAAAGGAACAGGAAAAGAACAAGCAATCACAATTACCTCTTCCACCAAACTGTCCGATGAAGAAATCGAACAAAAAATCAAAGAAGCGGAAATGAATGCTGAAGCAGATAAGAAAAGACAAGAAGAAATCGAAATCAGAAACAATGCAGACTCATTAATTTACACTTCAGAAAAAACCTTAGATGAACTCAAAGATCAAGTATCTGAAGATGAAAAAATTAAGAGAACTTATAGCTGGCGATGACATTGATGCCATTAAAGCAAAGTCTGATGAATTATCCAACGTAATTCAAGAAATTGGTGCAAAAATCTACCAACAAGCACAGGCAGAAGCACAAGCTCAACAGCAACAAGCAGGAGCTGACCCTAATGCAGGTGCTGGCGACAACAGCGATGATGACACAATAGATGCAGACTATGAAGTAAAAGACGATTAGATTAAATAATACAGTTTTATTAGATTGTTGGGTTAAAACAAAATCAGAATCAGAAAGACGATTAGATTAAATAATACAGTTTTATTAGATTGTTGGGTTAAAACAAAATCAGAATCAGAATCAAAAAAAATAGTTAAACTAACAATTAAAATAAAACTATTATTTATTCTATTTATTATTTTTTTAAGGTGAAGAAATGGCAGACAAGCGAGATTATTATGAAGTTTTGGGCGTCGACAAAAACGCCGATGAGAAAACAATTAAAAAAGCTTATCGTAAATTAGCCAGACAATACCATCCAGACGTTTGTGATGAACCAGATGCAGAAGATAAGTTTAAAGAAGTAAGTGAAGCCGCTGTCTTGTCTGACGATGAAAAACGTCAAAGGTATGATCAGTATGGTCATGCGGGAATGGACGGATTTACAGCTGAAGATTTCTATCAAAACGTGAACTTCGACGACATTTTCCAGGGATTCGATATCGGAAACATATTCGACATGTTTTTCGGAGGTGGAAGCAGTCGCTCCAGAAGAGGAAGAACCGGACCACAAAGAGGCTCAGACATATATACCGAGGTTCCAATCACTCTTGAAGAAGCATTTCAAAGCTGTGAAAAGGAAATCAAAATCACTAGAAGTGAATTGTGTCCAATCTGCCACGGTTCCAAATCAAAGCCAGGGTCCGATCCCAAAACCTGTTCAACATGTGGAGGAACAGGCCAAATCAAGGAGGTCAGCAACACTTTCCTAGGCCAAATGGTTAACGTAAGGCCATGCAGAGAATGTGGAGGAACCGGTAAGATAATTACAGATCCATGTGAGGAATGCCACGGTAAGGGAAGTCAAAGAAAAACAAAAACAATCAAAATCGAAATTCCAGAAGGAGTTGACGAAGGCAATCACCTGAGGGTTTCAGGTGAAGGTAACTGCGGTGAAGCGGCAGGCCTTGAAGGGGATTTGATTGTAACTATCCACATCAAAAAGAACAAGAAATTCACCCGTGAAGGCGACCACCTGTACATGGAACAGCAGGTTAGTTTCCCGCAAGCGGCATTGGGTGATGTTTTAAGCATTCCTACCATTGAGGGAAAAGAGGTTGAGTTCAAAATTTCTCCAGGAACACAAAGCGGAACAGTATTTAAACTAAAAAATCAAGGGATGAACTCCGTTAGGCACAAAGGTAGAGGAAACCTGTACGTTACCGTTAATGTGGTAGTTCCTAAAAAATTAAATTCAAAACAAAAAGACTTGCTCAAACAGTTCGCTGAAATCAGCGGAGACGAAATCAAGCAGGTCAAAAGAGGCATCTTCGACAGAGTCAAGGATGTAATGGAGTAGATTAGTCGACACTAATTTACTTTTTTACTATTTTTTACTAAACTATTTTCAAGGCAAAAATAAGTGCCACAAATATTGAAGCATCACTACATTAAATGTTATTGTATGATAAGATTATGTGTAATAAATTATTGATTATCGAATATAATTAATTGGTATTTTAAAAACAGTAATTATAAATTGAGTAATCTATATGAAAAAATAAAAAAAGTAATAGAGATTAAAAATCTCTATTTTTTAACTGTAATTTTAACTTTTTTGGTTGAAGCTTTGTAAAGGGTGTTACCAGCAAATTTAACAGTAGCAGTGTATTTACCTTTTTTCTTTAAGTTTTTAATTTTAAAGGTAGCTTTACCTTTAGCGTTGGTGGTTGCTTTGTAGGTTTTACCTTTAACTTTTAAGGTAACTTTAACTTTTTTGATTGCTTTGCCTTTACTGTCTTTTAAAGTTACAGCGTATTTTTTGGTTTTAACTTTAGCTTTGAAAGTTTTCTTTTTAGCAGTTAACTTGGATGCTTCTTTGTTGACTTTAATAGTTGCAGATGCAGATGATGAGGCATAATTATTATCACCATCAAAGACCACGTTCAATTTATAGTTTCCTGCTTTTGCAGCTACAAGTTTGTAGGTAATTTCACCGTTAGCATTAGTGCTTACAGTAGATGTTTTACCATTGAATGTAATTTTTACATTTTTGCTAGCTAAAGCATTACCTGAATTGTCTTTTAAAACAATTTTATAGTTTGAACCGGATTTTGTTGCAGTAACTAATAATGTAACACCATTTGCTGTGAAAACAGTAGGTTTTTTGGTAATAACTACAGTATTTGAAGTACTGTTTGAGTTATATACTACTGTGCTGTTAATTGATGCTTTAACAGTGTAGTTTCCAGCATCAAAGTCAATATCAAATCTAGCAACACCACTAGCATCAGTAATTGCCTGTAAGGTTGCATTACCGACTACAACAGTAACGACTTTACCTGCAATAGGTTTACCGTTTTGGTCTAAAACTGTTACAGCGTATTGGTCTTTATCACCGTATACTTTAGTTAAATCAGATCCAACTAAAACAGTGTTTAAAGTAGATTCAACAACATTGTCCCCTTTAATGGTAGCATTACCTGAAGTACCATTAGCGGTTAAATTATTATCATTGACAATTGCTGCATTATCACCAGTGTTAATTGAACTGTTACCTGTTGTATTAACATTGTTGCCGTTGATAACTGCATCACCGGATTTGATTAAAATACCTTCAGTAGTGGTACCCATGGTTTCCCAAATGGTTTCATTACCTACATTTGATGCTTTTGAGGTAATATTGTTATCTTCAATTATAATCTCATCAACATGAACTCCAATACCGATAGTGTAATTACCTTCAGCATTTATCTCATTATTCTCAATAATTACTTTTTCTCCGCCAAGTTGAATACCGTATACCAAGTAAGCACTACCATTGATTACGTTATCTTTGATATAAACAGAAACCTCACCATTGGACATAGCACCATATACAGGATAAGCAGTTGTATTAGCAGTAGCAACTACAGTGTTTTCTTCAATTTTACCGGTAGCAGGTCCTTCAATGTCAATACCATTCGCATAATAACTGCCGTTAGAGGTTATGTTATTATTTGAAATTGTGAAATTTTGACCGCTTAACACAATTCCGTAAATGTAGGAATTACCTGTGGAATTGATGTTGTTTCCTATAATTTCGGCATTATTACAGTTTTTGAAGTCAACGGAGTAAATAGTATCATAAGCACCTACGACATCACCATATGAAACAGTGACATTATTGCCTAAAAATTTAACACCGTAGGATTTTTCTACAACAACACCTTCACTTTTAGGATGAGGTACCCAATAAGCATCCCATGGAACATAAGAAGACACTAAATCTAAATCAAACTTGTTTTCAAGGATTACTGCTTTAGGTGAATCGAAGATGTAAACAGCATTATTTACACCGGTACCGTTGGTTGAACCCTGATAGTCAATATGGTTTTCGCTCATGCTTAACTCAGGAACTTCAACAGCGTAAACAGCATATGCATCTTTATCAAAGTTAGCAACTACATTAATGAAGTTGTCATGCAAATATGCCAAAACAGTAGCATCTTTAAGGGAAATACCTTTACCAACACCTTGAATGACTTTAATACCTACTGCTTCAACACCAAATCCTTCCCAAATATCCTCATCACCAATTTCAGAAGAACTTAAAATTATACGGTTTTCAGTTGCATGGAGTGATGATCCTCTGTATGCAATACCAGTTGAATAATTACCGTCAATATCAATGCTATTTTTAAAGATAGTAGCGTTAACATCACCTATGGACATACCGAAAATGTTATAAGCTTTACCTGAAATGTTATTTTCTATATATTTTGCTGTAACGTTGGCTCCATTCATACCTGAATAAATAGCATATGCAGATACTGGAGATTTAACAGCTATATTGTTAGATTGTACAACACCCACAGCAGGTCCTTCGATATCAATACCGTTTGCATAATAATTACCTGTAGAGGTAATATTGTTATGTTCTATAGTGAAATTATCACCTGTGAGGATGATACCATAAATGTAAGTATTGCCCACTGAATCAATAACGTTGTTTGAAACTACAGCATTTGTAACATTTTTGAAGTCAACAGAATAAATTGTATCATACGCACCAACAACAGTACTATAGGTAACATTCAATTCATTATCGTCAAAAGTAACATTTTCTGAATCTACTATTACAATTCCTTCACTAATCGGGCTGCTTACATAGTTTTCACTGCCCGGTGGGACTTCGGCCCAGCCAACAGCAGAGGAAACCAGTTTTGCTTTTATTTTATTTCCTTTAATTTCAGTATTGTTTGAGTTTGATACGCGAACAGCATTATTTACTTCCCAACCGGTTGTTGCACCAGCATAGGATATGGCATTGTTTAAAAGTTTTAAATTGTCCGCAAGATCAGCATTTATTGCAAATCCATCAGAACCTGCATTTGCATTGAAATTAATTTTTGCGTTTTCAATTGTAACACCTGATGCGTTATAAACATTAATTGCAGCAACTCCTTTAGTTTGATTAAATGTAATACCTGAAATCACCACATCTTTTGCTTTAACATCAATGGAGATGTTATTTAAGACACCATCCCCGGAAATTTTAATTGTGCGGTTTAAACTAATTGTATCAACACCGACATCCGCAAAATTTCCTTGGAATTCTAATTCTTCAGCTGTAACATTACCCCTTAATGTACCATTTTCATTGAAATACTCCTTAAAGGTATTATTTGTTACAACAGCATGTTCTCCAGCAGTTACTATTGGAGAATCCTCTTCTACATTAAGTTTTTCATCATTAATAACTTTTTCATCAATAGCTATTTCATCGACATTGTCTTCAACAGCCACTGCACTAGCATTATCATCACTAACAGCAAAACTTGCTCCTAATGAAAACAATACTACTGAAAGAACTATTAATGCAAGTAATAAACTTTTTGATTTAATAATTACACCTCATATTTATTTGATTAATAAAAACAATAGCCTATATAAAAATAAAATTATTAAAAAATAATTGACTATATGAATATATAATTTATTTTAAAGATATTTAAATTTAATTAAATGAAAATTGAAAAAAAAGTAAAATAAGGTTAAAGACAACCTTATCTTTTAATTTTTATAGTGTTTTTAATTGTGCATCCGCCATAACTTGAAGTTATTTGATATTTACCCGCCTTCAAATTCTTAATAGATACAGTAGCAACACCTTTTTTATTGGTTTTGGCTTTATATTTCTTGCCTTTAATTTTAAATGTAATTTTCTTATTCTTTAAGGCTTTACCATTTTTATTTACCAATTTAGCTGAAAATTTAATTTTCTTAGCTTTTTTCTTAACGATATTTTTCGCAGATAACGTAGGTTTAATGGTTATTTTATTAGATACAGAAAAACTGCCATAATTAGCAGTAATTGTATACTTGCCAACAGCCAATTTAGCTGAGTATGTTGCATAGCCTGACCCGTCAGTTCTGACATTTATTGATTTTCCTTTTATTTTGAAAGTGACCAATTTACCGGCGGCAGGTTTGCCACTGGTATCAAAAATACGAACTTTATATTTTATAGTGTTTCCATAGAATACTGAATAATCTTTGCCTCCAGTCACAGGATTTACAATCAATACTGTTTGGCTGGATTCGTTTTGACAGTATTTGCCTTGAGCAGGCAATGTGATTGAAACAAGATATTTGCCTGCTTTAACATTTGCAGGCAATACAACTTCTCCATTGCCATTGGTATTTGCTGAATATGTTACAGTACCTATTTTAATAGAAACTTTCTTATTTACAACAATATCCCCATTGGAGTCTTTTAGTATTGCTACAGGACTTTTAATATAAACATTAGTATTTATACTGATAGTTGCATTAAGTCTTGGCAAGACAGTTAAATTGCCTATATAACTTACATCATTGTAATATTCCAAGCCGCTGACTTCAACACGTATATCATATTTTCCCAAATCTACTGAAGCCGGTAACTCGTAGCTTATTTTTGCTATTCCTTTTTCATCGGATGTTGCACTTCCCATCAATATATCTCTAGCACGAATCATTGTAAATTTAACATTAGCTCCCTTGATTGGATTATTCAACGGATCAACAACTTTTAGAGAAATTGTTTGAGTATCTCCCTGAATAATAGCTACAGGTTCAAACACAATAAACGAATCTGCTTTTTCTATGATGAATGGAATTTCATATATGGATGCTTTATAGTTTTCCTTAAACAATTGCGCTTCAAATATATAACTTGCAGGAGTATATTCATAGTCCAATGATACATTTAAGCATGCGCTTCCGTTAGATATGACTGACTGACCTATAACCTTATTTTCCATATCATAAAATTTGACAATGGCTCCGTTATATTCTTCGCCGAATGTCGCATTGAATTGAACTTTACCCAAATATGTAACGTAGCTTACCTTAATTGTTGGAGTGTCTGCAATGAATTTATAATTGTTGGAAATATCATTATTATCAGATGAATTTACCGCTCCATTACCAATTCCCATTTCACAAACCAGATAATTGTCTGAAATGGTATTGTTTACTGCTTCATCATCAACCAATATCGCATAACCTGAAACTGATGTAACTTCATTGCCTTCAATATTATTGTAGGTTGAAGAGGATTTAAGATATATTCCTGCATTTCCGGAACCGAGACTGTCCAAATTAATGAATGTGAGCTCTTCACCAGTGCCGTTGGCATATATTCTATTATTTTTAACCTGATTGCGATTGCCGTTTGAGAACAGTACTCCGTAAACCTGTTTGCCCTTACCTGTCACATTATTTCCAATGAGTTTATTATCATTAGAATTATATCCTGAAATGCCATAAACGACATCGGAATTCAATACAAGAACATTGTTGTTGACAGTGGATTTTTGAGACATTTCAAAGTAAATACCGTAAGAAACATTGGATTTTATATTAATTTTGTTGTTTTCGACCAGAGTATTCTCAGATTCATCCCCAATTATAATTCCTTCAACACAGTAAACGCCTTCAAGAACTATAGTATTAGCAAGGAATTTGTTGTTAGTGGCCCCTTGACCTATTGGAGCATCGTGACCTGTGAAATATCCTAATACTCCCATACCATAAATATAATTATCATTAGATTTGATGAAGACCTCATTGTTTGAAAATGTGTTGTTATGGGAGTTGTAGTATAAATCAATTCCAACTATTGAATTTTGAGAGGAATTGTTTCCAATAGTAGTATGAGCTTCGCTTAATTTAGAGGTAACATTCACTTTATTGTTGGAAACCATATTATTTGAGGAATATAACAATAAGATTCCATAAGTTTGATAAATTTCTGAAACAACATGTGCATTGCTGGTCGAATATTCGCTACCGTAGGAGGTGCCGTTAATAACAAGATCATTACCATCAATACAATAAGACTTACCATCAATAACAAGCTCATTACCATCAATACAATAAGACCTGCCATCAATAACAAGCTCATTACCATCAATACAATAAGACCTGCCATCAATAACAAGCTCATTACCATCAATACAATAAGACTTACCATCAATAACAAGCTCATTACCATCAATACATTTTTCTGGAGAGAATCTGTAAGGTTCACCTGTTCCGACAGTGCGAATTGTGTTGTTTATAAAAGAACAATCTTCTGATTCATAGGAGAGCAAAGTGAAAGTTAAAAAATCACCTTGAGATTCAAGTTCGTTGTTTAAAACTTCAATTCCATCAGAATTGAGCACATATATTGCATATGCCGCTTTTGGATCATTTACACTAATCTTGTTATTTGTAATTCTAACTCCTGATGCCTGATTGACAAAAATACCCCATGCATTTACTCGTTCAGCTTCACTATTTATAATTGTTAACTTTTCAATTAAAACATTACCAGCAGTTATTTTAAAAGTTGAATTATAAAATTTAGCATTATTACTGCTTGTGAGTTTAATGCCCTTTGTAATATATATTACTTCATTATTGAAATTGCCTGAAAAATCAAGGATATCCCCATCGTTAACAACAGAAGTCAAACCTCCATTATCATCAATATATCTGCGGATATTGCTAGGAGTCACTAAACTATAATTTCCCTTATAAATAAAAGTTGGTTTTGATGTATCGATGACCCCAGCAGGAGTATTAATTTTTTTTCCATTGACAATATTGTTTACTAAATCAATATTAGATGTATCAGCTTGAACGCCTGCAGCATCAATAGCGTATTCATTGCCTGTCATAATCCAGTTATATTCGACTGTTACTTCTGAGGGCATTCTTTTCTGACTAACCTTTTCAATTAAAATACCGACACCTGAAACTGAAGTGATGTTATTGCCTACAACCACTAATCCTTTACCTTCATCTTTTTGATAAATTCCTGAACCCAATTCTGTGTAAACAGTGTTGTCCCTAACAGTGACATTGGATCCTCCTGCTACAATGCCCCTTCCTTTCAAAGTAACGTTAACCCAATTATTTTCCACCACAGAATTATCGATTGCTGATATTCCCGCACCGGTGGAAATTATTTTAGCTCCGATGATTCTATTATTTTTTACAATGGAATTATAAGCTGCAACAATAGCATATTCCCCACCGGATTCCACACCAGGATGGTTATAATCCGCACCAGTAAGGTTAATAAGTTTATTATTTATAATGGTGTTTCTACTACCTGCGGTTGATACACCTCTATAACCGCCTATGACGGTATTAGAATCTATTGTGTTATCATTACCCATTGCCTGAATACCATAAGCCCAGGAAGTAGCTAAAACATTATAATGAATTGTATTTCCATAAATTATATTGAAATTAGAATCTCCTCCTTTTATCGGACCGCCAGAATAGCTGGACAAGTAGATACCATTGGCGTCATCCGCTTCGACATGATTGTTTGAAATATTATTATAATGTGACCCGCTGACGATTAATGGGGGAGTTGACCTAGTAAAACTGCCATGACCATAGTTTATACCGTATGCCTTCAGATTATTATCCTTCACTGTATTATAATTTGCATTGTTAGCTACACAAATACAATATGAAGACCTTCCTGTATTTGTTATTGTACAACCCTGAATAATACAGTTGCTGGCTGAGTTTAAAAATATTCCATAAGTCTCATCATTTGTATTTATAATAGTGAGTCCGGATATTGAACTTCCGGATGCATCCTTCAATATTGTAATCATTGCGTTTTTCATGTTATTTGAAGAAGTTCCCACAATATTCACCTTTTTACTGAAGATAAATTTTTTAGCGGTAAAACTTCCATCCAAGTTAATAGTATCCCCATTCTTAACACTTGCAGACACCAAATTACCATTGGAATCGAAATACTGATTATAATTGCTTTCAGTGACAGTATATGAAGATGCAGCTATTTGTGAATCAGATCCATTCATCTGCAAAACTTCACTAGAACTACCATCCAGTTCTTCACTGACAGATACCTCTTCTAATGTATCTTCAATAGCTTCATTGACTACAGTTTCGTTATTATCATCTACAGCATTGACTGCACTGATAGAAACCAATAAAACCAATAAAACTAATATAATATTAATTTTTTTATTCATACTATACCTCATCAAATTAAAATTGAAAATTAATAATAAACTTTAATAAAATTTACTTTATAAATTTTCTATTATAATATTAGGTATGTTAAATCACAATATTTAAAAATTACTAAAAAAAAATAAAAAAAGTTGATGATTAGTTAATAATCATCATAATCATTTTCATTACTTCTCACATAACCAACTAAGAAAATTGCAATTAATACAATTACTGCAATAATTACAAATATCGGCATGCTAGATTCAGTAGAACTTGAAGATTTAGCTACAGATTTTTCTGAAATTTCATATGACTTAGCTCCACCAGTGCCAGCACCACCAGATGATGCATCTTGTGAACTAGATGAATCAGATGCAGATTTAGCATTACCAGATTGAGAAGAATCTGAACCTACTGCAGTTTGACCTCCAGAATTAGATCCATCAGATTGTGATTGCTGTGAAGTGCTGTTTGTCAATACATTACCATTCTGATTTCCCTTGTCGCCATTTTCAGAACCTTGACCTTGGTTTCCTTGAGTTCCTTGGGAATCCATTTCCTTATCCATTTGATATAGTGGGTCTGTTTCAGTAGCCTGAGCTAAAATTTCAGCAAATTTTTGTTTTTGGGAAGGAGTCAGAGAACTTAATTGAATAATTTCTGAATTCCATGCGAGGTTTTTACATGTGTGGTGACAACATGCAACACCATAATCAATTACGCTTTGCATATATGCATC
>CADBHR010000087.1 GCA_902794475.1 uncultured Methanobrevibacter sp.
AATAACAAAAATGGAGGGCAAATTAAATATGAATGAAACAATAAAGGAACACTCATGGATTCCACTAATAGTAGTGGCTTTTGCTTCTTTTATTATAGCTTTGGACTCCACATTCATGAATGTAAGTATTACCCAGCTTGTTGATGATTTGCATACTAATGTGAATACCATTCAAATGATCATGACATTTTATACCCTCTTCACTGCGGCTTTCATGCTGCTTAGTGCCAAACTTCAGGATATAGTCGGTAAAAAGAAACTGTTTTTAATCGGTGCAGTACTTTATGGTATCGGCACATCGATTGCGGCAATAAGTTCCAGCGACACAATGTTATTTATAGGATGGGCAGTGATAGAAGGTATTGCCGGGGCATTAATGCTGCCCGCCACCGTTTCCATTGTAAGTGGAACCTATTCCGGAGAAAGACGTACGGCCGGTTTGGCAATAGTTGGCGTTATGGGTGCAGTTGCATCTGCTGTCGGTCCGCTTTTCGGAGGAGTAATGACAACATTTTTAAGTTGGAGATATGGATTTGCATGTGAATTAATAATCATTGCATTTATTTTAATAATGCAAAAGAAAATACCTGATTTCGTACCTACAGAATCTAAAAGTGAATTGGACATTACAGGTGCCATAATCTCATTTATAGGTCTTGTTTTGTTAATTCTTGGTATTTTATCCCTATCCAAGGATACCAATACCAGCATAGCTGTAATAATTGTAGGCATAATCGTTTTGGCAGCCTTTGCATGGTTTGAAAGCAGAAGAAAAAGAAATGGAAAAATACCCTTGCTTGACATTGATTTATTTAAAGACAGAAACTTGCGTGTGGGCACCATTATACTGATATTATGTTATCTTGTAATGGCAGGAGGATTGTTTGTAGTTTCCCTCTATCTGCAAAGCGTATTGGAATTAAATGCATTCGATACCGGTTTGGCCACACTTCCGCTGACTGTTGGATTGCTCATTTTCTCAATGCTGGCTCCGGCACTAACGGAAAAAATAAGCCACAAGAAACTCATGGCAATAGGAAGCATAATAGCAATCATTGGATGTCTGATTTTAAGCCATCAGTTCAGACTGGACACAACACCCCTGGACATTCTGCCGGGAATGTTCATATTAGGAGCAGGATTTGGTTTTATAATGGCTTTAATTGTAGATATTGCATTAGCCAATATCCCTGATGAAAGTCAAAATAACGCATCAGGCATCACTTCAATCGGAGAGTCATTAGGCGAATCAATGGGTACAGCAATTATCGGAATAATTTTAGTTCTTGGAATAATGGGAGGCGTTTCTGATGCAGTCGACATGTACATCCCTGAACATTCAGGAGATGAAGCATTCGAGTCAGATGTCTATGATTACTTCCAAAATATGGACAGTGTAGACACTGTTAAAGAGAACAGCACTGTTGAAAACATTTTAGACACCATTACTCAGGAGTCTATGGGATTCATAATGATAGTGACGGCCATACTGCTGGCAATTGTTTTTGTTCTGATATTACGGCTGAAGGATATGAAAATTGAAAAACAATGAGAGGTCATCTCTCATTTACCTTATTTTAATAGTAATAGGCTCTCAAAAACAAGTATGAAACAACTTTAAGAAAACTTAAAAAAATTCAGGCGCTTAAATTCTTTAAAAATTTCATCACCGATTTTTGATATACTTAGATTATTTATTTTTTGCTTTGTTATTGAAATTTTCTTTGTTGAAGATTCTTGTGACGGAATCCATTTGAACCACCCCATCCTATAGAGGATGGGGATTCCTGAATTTTTTTCACTTAATATGGTTAAATAGAAAGCGTGATTGAAACATTAAAATGAATAAGATTTAAATCAATTTGTTAAAAAATCAAGTCACATATATTAATTAAATTTATTAATGAATGGCTAATGTCAAAATATAATCTTATACAACAATCAGTTAGTTCAATTAACGATAAACATTACTCATTCTTCCTAATATTCCATCTATAATATGAAAGATATCTCCAATTCATTAAGTAATGTTGTTCATTATAGGAAAAGTTTTAATATATAATTAAGGATATACTTATATAAAAGAGGTGAAAATATGGCAATTCCTAAGGCTCCTGTAAAAAGGACTATACAAGAAGCTGGAGCTGAAAGAGTGAGTGCTGATGCAGTAGACGCATTAACTGAACACATAGAAGAGTACATGGAAGAAATCTCTAAAAGAGCAATTGTTTATGCAAGATACGCAAAAAGAAAAACTGTAAAAGCAGAAGACATTGCTTTAGCTATTGACAGTTCAAAACCTCTTGAAGAACCTGAAGATGAAAAACACGATATGTTTAGCATGATTAAAAATGTATTTGATGGCGCATCAGAAGGAAAAGGCTTCGAAGAAATCATGGGCTCATTTATGAAAATGAAAAAATGAGAATAAACATCAATTATTACAAGTTTCTCTTGTAAATTTTTTTTAATTTATATAACAAAATGCAGAATTAACATAATGCCAACAAAGACCATTATAAACGAAAGTGAAAAAATGAATAAAACTTCCCAATGGAATTCAATATTAACATTTGTATTGGCCATGATAGGCCTAACCATAGGAATAGGCAATATCTGGCGATTTAGTTACGTGTTATATTCCAATGGAGGCGGTTCGTTTTTCATACCCTATACCATCGCAATTTTAGTTATGGGAATTCCATTTTTAATTTTAGAGTATGGGTTGGGATTCAGTTTCAAGAAAAGTTTTTCCAATTTAATGCACAGCATTCGTCCGGAATTTGAAATTATAGCTTGGATGCTGGTTTTATTGGTGTTTATTGTTGTAATCTACTACATGATCATTTTAGGTTGGGACCTCGCATATCTGTTAAACAGTTTTAATTTCGGATGGGGAAATGACCCTGCCTCATTTTTTACAAATTATGTTGGGGGAAGTTCAAGCTCATCACTTACAACAATAATATTTCCTACGCTGATTTGTACATTAATATTATGGGGAGTATTTTGGATAGTGTCCGTTAAGGATGTGGACAAGGGAATCGGTAAAATATCAACTGTTTTGATTCCATTATTATTTACCATCATGATTTTTGTTTTCATTTATGCATTCACATTGCCAGGATTCCAAGTTGGAATAACCACATTGCTTACCCCTAATTGGTCGGCACTTTTAGACATACATGTTTGGCTTGCGGCCTTTGGACAAATAATATTCTCATTAAGCATTGGTCAGGCAATGGTATATACATATGCAAGCTATCTGCCTAGAAATACAAAATTGACTGATGAAGTGCTGATTGTTGTCATTACAAACTCAATATATGAGATTTTCATAGCTTTTGGAGTATTTTCAATACTTGGATATATGTCAATGCACTCTTCAATACCTATGAATGAATTAATTAGCCAGGGTAGCGGATTAATATTTATTGTATTCCCACAGATATTCAATACAATGGGAATGATGGGACATGTAATTGCTCCATTACTGTTCCTATCAATATTGTTTGCAGGGCTGACATCTTCTTTTGCACTCTTTGAACCTTTGCTTTCATCTTTGTGCGACAAGTTTGGATGGGGCAGGAAAAAAGGAGTTACAATTCTTACAATTATTGCATGCATAGGCACCATTATTTTTTCAACAGGAATAAGCAGTTATTTAGTTGAAATCATTGATGGATTTGTAAATAATTTTGGAATATTGATTCTTATTGGAGTCCAGGCCATAATATTTGGATGGTTCTATGGTGTTGAAAAGGTTATTCCAGTGCTGAATGAATATTCAACTTTTAAGGTTGGAAAAACATGGGTTTTTACATTAAAATATTTATTGCCAATTCTAATAATCGGGGTTTGGGCATTTGGAATTGCAGACCTCTTCATTGATCAAAACCCTCTTGAATTAGCAGTGTATGCAATTATCACAATCATTGTTATTGGATTTTCAGTAGCATTTACAAAATTAAAGCCTAAAAATTCATGATGAAAATCATTACATGCAATGAGGGAACCCGTTTTCATCGCCACTTTCCAACAAGAAACGATAAATATAATCAACAGCAACATTTATTTTTTAATTTAATGGAAGAATTATTGCATTATCTTTAATGTTTTGCAAATTAGCATGATTTTGAACAGGAGCATCAATACCAAACAAAATTGAAATTATATTTTATGCTTTTTTGAGCTTTTTGCATTGGTTTTGAATGTATTCAAAATTAAAAAATGTAATAAATTCATACATATTTCCTGAATATATATGCAAGAAGTGACCCTGCAAGATTCTGCCAAACCGAATAAAGAGCTCCAGGAACGGTTGCCTGGGACAGGTTCGGAAAATGAGTCTTTGCAAGGCTTGTAGACAATCCCGAATTTTGAAAAGCCAACTCAATTGCCACAGTTACAATCTGTTTTTTATCCATTCCCACCAGATATCCAACTCCAAATCCAAGTATCATCGCAAGGAAATATTGCAGAATGATTACAATAATTATTATTGCTGAAGATGTCAAGATTGCCTGTTTGTTGGCACCAATTACACCTGCAACTATAAGACAAATCACAATTGATGAAACAGCAGGCAGATAATCCTTTAGCTTCTCACAGAAATCAGGGAATATGTAATTTAATATCAAACCCAAAACAATAGGAATAATCACGATTTCAATGATGGAAACAAACATGTCAACAGGATTGAAATGAATCTGATTTCCTATTAAAAGCAGAGTTATCCATGGAGTCAAAAGCGGTGAAATCACAGTGGACACCGAAGTCAGGGAAACCGACAATGCCACATCCCCCTTTGAAAGAAATGTGATTACATCAGAAGCGGTCCCTCCAGGCACAGTTCCAACCAGGATGAGTCCAACCGTTAAAGCATCATCTAAACAAAAAATCTTTGCAATGGATAATGCGATAAGAGGCATGATAATATATTGTGCTGAAATACCGACACAAATCTCTTTTGGATTTTTAAATACATTGACAAAGTCATCTGCCTTCAAAGTTGTTCCCATTGTGAAAAGAACTATGCTTAAAAGCAAATTCAATATATTTATGCCATTATTATTGCTTAAAACCCACTGAAATGATTTAGGATAAACTAAAGAAATCGCAACGGCCACTAAAATTATTATGAAAAAATATTTCTCAATGAATTTAAAAATCCTTTTCATGATTATATATTTGATTTACTGATTAAAAAAAATTTTCATCAATTTCAATGATTAATTTGGCACCACTGATACATTTCCATCAAATGTGCATCCCTGATACTTGTCATGACCTGCAAATGTAAAGTTTCCATAGTAATTGTCCTTTCCTGCATCAGACAGATATTGGGCATTTTCTATTGTGAATTCACCATTATCATCCGTAGTGACATCTACAATGGTTCCCATTTCATGGCCAGGCTTGTGAAAGGTTATTGTCTGGTTAGCCACACCCATTCCGTAAGCGTCAACAAGCATTCCTGAAAATGACCCGTTTTGAGCCACTTCAGTTTCATTAATCATTATGAAAGTGGCCACATCATTGTTGAACTGGAACCAGAACACTCCAATGCAGATTACAAAGGCAACCAATAATATTATCAAATAATAACTTTTCATTTCCATTTAAACACCTTGATATTATATTGGAAAAACAATAAAATAAAGTTTACTTAAACTTTGAGCGGACCTTTTCGCTTTCAAGTTCCCTGATTGCACCACGGGCAACCCATTTGCTCGCCTTGTAGTCCATTTCCAATATTTCATAAGCAAGGTCCAAGGCTTTTCTGTTGTTTTCCAGATCAATCTTTCCGATTTGCCTTATTGCCCAGTTAACTGATTTTTTGACGAAATTTCGGTTATCCTTAGAGCCTTCCTTTAGAATATCAAAATACATTTCAAAATCAGATTCCTTCTCATGAACCGCTAAAACCGCAATCAGACTGAAAGCAGTCCTTTTGACGAATTCCTCATCGGATTTGCACCATACGAAAATGTTTTCACGGGCTTCTGGGATGAATCTTAACAGGTTAATGCATGCCTGGTCGACCAAGTCCCATGAATAGAATGTGCTGACCCAATCATCCAATTGCTCGGAATCTACCTTTTCGCTCTCCTCCACTAATGTTGCCAGGAGGTAAGTCTCATGATATCCGTGATTCCAAAGTTTCAATGCCAAATCATGATTTTTTCCGCATTGCCTGGCGACTTTTCTAATTTGAGGAAGTCTCAATCCATAGCTCCGGACATAGCGAATGCCAAACTTTTTCATGTTTTCGGCAAAATCAACATCCGATAACCTTTCAAATTCCTGAATGATTTGATCAAATTCCATTCTAATCATTTAAAATAGCTTCACGGATCTTATCAACTGCAATCTGCTTTTTTGCAGGATATGCTGCAATCTTAACCTTGAGATGAATTGCATCGCCCTTATCCAAAATGGTCCAGATTTCATCCAGAGCATCCTCTTTATCGAACCTTAAAAACCAGTTACCCTTTTCATCAATCTTACGCTCTAAATCATCATTCAGCTTATCCAAATCTGTCCACTCCAAAAGAGTGTTAAAAAAAGTCTTTGTGTATCTTTTCTTGGATACTACACCAGATAAGATTATGATCTTATCTTCAAGTAAACCCTCAGCTTCCTCGGCTTCGATTTCAGCTTCAGGCAAAATGTTTAAAATAGCTTGAGAAATCTCATCGACGCTTTCATTTTCATAAACGAAAGCCCTGAATTTAATATTATGAATCATCTAAATCAAAAAAACAAAAAAAGGAAAAGAAGAATTATAATTTTCTTCTTCTAGCTTGTTCAGAGCCTTTTCCTTTAGATTTGATTCCACGTCCTTTGTTACCAGCACTAGTT
>CADBHR010000088.1 GCA_902794475.1 uncultured Methanobrevibacter sp.
CATCACAGCCGTTGCATCCTCCGCAATTGACTATGCAGACGTGAATTGAGCTTTTTCTCACAACATCCTTAATAGCATCAAACATTGTACTCCCTCTTTTATAATAATTAAATAAACATTAATATTTTACTTCTTTTTTTAACAATTCAAATAATTCTAATTGTCCTTCCTTTAAGGCATCTTCATAAGATTTGCCGTTTTTAACTTCATTAACCAATTTCAATTTAAGGTCTTTTGCATCTTCATCAGATATTATCTCCAATGTACCATTAAACCAACATAATCTCAAATCAGCATTGAACTTTTGATATAAGCAGATATCCTGAGCTGATTCGAATGTTGCATGTAACGCCTGAAGAGATGACATGTCAAATAAATGGAAGAAAACATCCTCCAACTCTTCAACAGTACAGTCAAATTCCTCAGAAAGCGGAACTATAACATCTCTTTGCACCGCATAACTTTTAACTATTCTTCTTTGCATCAATTCTAATTTAGCGTCATCATCCATATACATCACATCATAATGGCCATTTCAATAATAAATATACAATAATTGCAATAATTAAACCAAGAACGGTTTCCTTTCTGCCGTATCCCGGCCTTTCACCCATTACAAAACCTGCAAGGAGAAAACCGATTGCTGATAAAATAACACTGCCTGAGCAAAATCCTAAAACCCAACCTACAATTGAAACAAGGGCAAAGGGAACATTGAACTTGGTTTCTGCAACAAAGGGTTCGCCATGTTGCTTATAGCTGTAAAGCAGACCAAGAATGGATCCTGCAGCAAATGTAATTAAATAAATCATATAATCTAACATAATATCTCCTACATAGGTTTATAAAGCAATATAAATGAACAAATTATTGCCAAAAATGTTATTACAAAACATATTTTCTCTATACTTTCTATTTTATGTGCAAAATTGCCCTTTGCAAGCAATACAAATGCCGCCAGGACAATTCCAATAATGACTATCGGAGCAATAAGATATGAATGAAGTGCAGTGGTCAACAATCCCACAACGATTATTCCAATAGCCACCAATGCTGTGAAATAAACAATTACATCCTCACTGTTCATGCTACCACCCCTGTAAATATCATCAATGCGGTTCCGGCAAAGCAAATTGCACCTATTGTAATTTGAGTCATGACTGAATGATTTGGACTTAACAGCGGTGTTGTCGCATTAATAAATCCTGTAACAAATGAAATCACAATCATTCCTACCAGATATCCTACTGCGTTCAACGGACCGAAGAATATTGTCAAGAATACCCAAAGCAACACATACCATGCAATAGCCTCTGAAAACAACATGAATCCTCTTAAGAATCCAAAGTGTTCAGTTTCAAATCCGGAAATCAAAACCTTATCTTTTGTAATTGCAAACGGAGAGTATGGAGATTTAGTAATGATTAGCATGAAGAACATTAAAGCCGCAAGCGGAATTGAAAATATTAATGGACCATGGACTGATTGGTATGTTATGATTTCCCCAATGTTCATTGTACCGGTCACCAAATAAACGAACACAATAGAGGCAAACAGCGGAAGTTCAGTTGCCGCTGAAAGTACTGCCCTTACACAGCTCAATTTACCGTATGGAGAACCTGAACTGGAACCTGAGTTATGCTCTACAATCTTATAAACCGCATAAACACCAAACAATATCAATAGGGAATCCTTAGCTACAGGTCCTACAATGACCCCTACAACCCAAATCAAAGCCAGTATAAATACAATTCCAATGTAAAATACTTTAGATACTGTTTTTGGAAATGCTGTTTCCTTAAAGAAGAATTTCAAAGAGTGTATCAGTTGCTGGACAATAGGAGGACCGGGACGTTTCTGTACACGGGCCATCACTTTTCTGTGCAAACCTAAAAGCAGACTTCCTGCTAGAAATGCAATAACAACTTGAATTAATATTTCTGCCATCAAATTCATAATACCACTTTAATACCCAGTGAATGGCTCCTTCACTCTTTCTTCTTCATCTTCAGGTTTCGCTTTGGCCATTGTCAATAAACCAAGAGATAAAACCCATGTTGGAATACCAAATATGGCTACAGCATAAACTATCCATGCCTCAAAGTTGATAACCAGACATGCAAGAATAGCTATTGTCGATAAAGCCAATAATATGATACATGTAATTTTTTGATTTGCCATACTCTCACTACCACAATACCAATAATAATATTTCAACAGCTCTTACAATAATAAACAATGAACTTAAGTGAATAATAACAATAATAACAATATACGGAGATCCAGCAGTCCTGAACATTTCCGCTTTACTTGCAAAGAAAGGCGCTACTCCACTTTCACCCAAAATACCTATCAGCATCATAACAGCACCGAATACCACCATCGGACTTGCAGGCATTTGAGACAATACCGCAAGGGACAATGTACCTGTTGCTGCAAGAATAATGGCTGCACCACCAAATAAAGGCAAGCTGCACATCATAGCAATCAAACCATAATTGAATGCGGAATTCAATACGCTGGTCTGTTTTACAGCTGACACGATACCAATATTCAGAATACCAACCAAAGCCATGAATAAGGTAAAGTTAAACAGATCTCCTGTAATCATAGCTCCAGCAGATGCTATACCACATATTACTGCCAGGAATCTTCTTTGCTTAAGCTCTTTTTGACCTACCTTAACCTCAGTATTATTTAGATAATGCATTGTAGCTTCAACTTGTGTTTCAGGTTTACTTAAACCGATCAATACTGTAAATCCGAGTAAAACCGCAAACAGGAACAAACTGAATGGAGTCAGATACAATACGATATCTCCAAGTTGTATTGTTCCAAGCAAATTTCCTCCAAGTGTAACGAAATCCATTTTCTCACCTACTCGTTATCAATATCCTCTCTCATAAGCAGACCTATCAAACCTACTTTGGAAGCTACTTTTAATAATAATCCACATGCAGCCAAGAATAAACTTAATAACCAATATTGAGGAGTTACAAAGAATAACAGGAACCCTATTATCCATAAACACCATGCAATACCAGAAACACCAGCAATGCCATCCAACATCAATACTGGAAGTCCTCTTGCTTTTTTAGATAATGCATATAATACAATTCCTCCACCAGCTACTGCTCCTCCAGTAAAACCAGTGAGGAATATTCCATAACCGATCAGGACCAATGCAATGAAATTAGGTGCAGTGGTCATGATTTCCATATTCAGGGAGAACGCCTGTGGGAAAATTGAAGAAGACTTGGTTAAATTGGCTCTTGGGTCCTGTTCAATTTTACGCATTTCCCTTGTAATCAAAATTTCAGAAATGGCCAAGGTTTCAGCCAGCTCTACAACCAAACCCGGCAAAATCAATGCTTCCGCCAAGTCTGTTCCGACTGCAGAAACGACAAATATCATGGCAAGACCTACAATATCGGTCAAGATAAGAATATGCAATTCCCTTCTGTTAATTGCAATAGCCATGGTTCCTATAAAACCGACTATCAGACCTGCATAGATTGCAGGCAGATACATGCTAATAAACTCTTGAGGAACATACATCAGTTATCCCTCCTCAATTGTTTAGCTCTTGCTTTGGCATCATTTGCCTTGACTTGGCTAGCCACCTTATTTGAATCGCCAATAGCCTTTTTCACATCTTTTTTGATTTCACCTTCATCATTTTTCCTGTTCATGGTATAATTGATGGACAGCCATGAAGCAATGATGAATGCCATCATAAGGATACTGGATTCAAGTATTGTATCGAAACCCCTTGTATAGTACAGTATTTCATCTATAAGTCCTCCTGGAGATGAATATATTGATGTTCCAAAGTAAGGTGAAATCGATGATACGAACTCTGCCAGAGGTGACATATATCCCGTAATCATTCCTAAGCTCTCTGCATTTTCAGGATATTGAGGATTAATATTTCCCGGCTCTTTTAAAGGAACTCCCCCTCTGTCATAAGGCGCTATGGCCAAACCTTCATCAACTTGCTCCTGAGGAGCAGGCCTGACATACAACTGATCAGGATTCAATGCCAAAGGTACGATAAGGCCAATAATCAAAATTATTCCAAGGCTAAATGCAAAAAGACGAGGAATATTCTTAGGCTCCGCCAGTTTATTCCATAAAGCTCCAATCCTCATACATCTGCCCCCATTTCTTCTAAACGAATGATAGCTCTAAATAAAATCAATGTAATAATAACTGTTGTTGCAAGCAATGTCAATAATGCCAAAACATGATTGTAGCATAATAATACCAGACAGACACCGATTGCAGCAATTTCTGTATTGAATGTCCTGACTACAGGGTCGCTGACTCCAGGGCCCCATGCGGTAGCAATACTTCCCACAATAGCTAAAAAGATTCCAAAATAGAAAAACAATGAAACGCTAATCATTAGCATCACCACTTGCGATTTTATTGGTTCTGATTTCCTTGATTTTCACAATGGATAAAATGAATACAAGAGTTGACAATGGACCGGCCAATGCCGCAAACAATGCAACATCCAAATATTTGAAAAGCACAACAACCAAAACAAATCCAGCATCCATTATGTCAAACATTATTATCTTGTCTAACGGTTTTTTCATGAATATTACGCCAAATGCTCCAATGACCATTAAGGCTATTGCAATTATTGAAACGAGAAATTCCATTTTCATTCCTCCATCAATATTTCATCATCTAGCCTATTTAATGTGTAAGCAATAGCATTAGCGCTAATTGTTGAACAGATAAAGAATGCTGCAGCAACAACAAGAGCAAATGGAGTATTAATTACCAATGCAATGATTGCAGAAACACCAAAACCGATGACATTTAAATATAATAGTCTTTCAGCCCTGTTTCTTGTAACTAAAGCCCTTAATGCTACAAATATGACTATAATACCTATAATTTCAACATACATATAATCACTCTCTAGCATGCCTATTGAATTTTTTGGCAATTTTTCCTAAAACTACAGACATTTTAGCCTGATCGATGCCCATAACTGTAAATATGGCAATGACCATTCCCACAATGAACATTTCAGGTGTTAAACCTATGAAAGATGTTAAAAATATTATTGCAGTAGCTGTCAAACATCCGGTAGTTCCGGCATATCCAGGATCAGCACATAGCCTATTTCCAATAAATACTAAAAATGCTGCAATTATTCCACCAGGAATTCCTAAAAGCAAGTATCCGATGGAGGCCATCAATGTACCGGCTGATGCATCCGGAGAACATAAAATGTTTCCTTGGAAAAATCCGCCAGCAATGTCTCCCCCTCTTTTTTCGACATCTTTACCAATAATTCTGGCTCCTTTAACGCCAGGCTGCTCGGGAAGTCCGAAATATGTATCCACAATTACAAAATTCAACCAACAAAGAATTGCGGCAATTATTATTCCAATTACCTCATTCATTTTATATCCTCTCCCGCATTTTCATCCAGAGGTTTCGGAAATACGAAATCAAAAAGATATTTCACAAATAATGCAGATAAAACACCAATAACAACTGCTAAAACTAATCCGTTATACATAAAAGTATAATTTAAAACAAGAAATATTGAAAGAATACCAATAGCAATTATTGGAGTCGGATATAAAGCACTCACATCAAAAGAATACCTATACGGTTTGCTAGGAAGTAAAGGTAACCTTAAAACTAAAGCTACAATAATAGAACAAACAATGGCTACAATATAAGCTACTAAAATATCAAATGAAGATAGGCTTATATTGCTCAGCCCATAAAAGTTACTAAACGAAGCAAAATATATGGTATCAAACACCAAATCAAACATATTACTAGACTCCTCTTACTTTAATAATATACATATAAAAATATATAAATATTGTTACTTAAAAATAATATTAATTGCTTAATTATAATTTAAATTAATTACTGGTGGCTTAATGAAAAATAAAAACATTTTAATTACTGGTGGAGCAGGATTTATTGGCTCTCACATTGCCAATGAATTAATGGACGATAATGACATTACCATTATTGATAATCTCTCCACAGGCAACATTAAAAATTTAAAAACCCCAGAACATGAAAATTTAAATTTTATCAAAGGAGACATTTGTAATTTTAATTTGGATGATTTAACCTCCAATATTGATTACATTTTTCACCTTGCGGCAATGGCAAGTGTTCCGTTGAGTGTCGAAAGACCTGTAGAATGCAATGAAATAAACCTTAATGCAACAGTAAAGCTTTTGAAATCAGCCACCAACAACGATGTTAAAAAAATAGTATTTTCATCTTCATCCGCTGTTTATGGAGAAAACAAAAACATGCCTTTAAAAGAAAGCGAGCCACCAATGCCAACATCTCCCTATGCAGCATCAAAGGCAGGCTGTGAATTATATCTGAAATCGTTTTACGAAAGCCATGGGCTAAACTACACTGCACTTAGATACTTCAACATATTCGGACCTAAACAGGACAGGAATTCCCAATATGCCGCAGTAATTCCCAATTTCATATCCTCACTTCTTGAAGGCAAACAGGCTGAAATCTATGGGGACGGCGAGCAAACCAGAGATTTCGTTTATGTCGGAGATGCGGTTACTGCAAATATTGCTGCCTGTGAGTCTGATTACAACGGCATCATCAATGTTGCTTCAGGTAAAAAACTAAGCATCAACAGACTATATGAAATTATTAAAGACACATTATGCAGCGATTTGGAACCGAAATATCTGCCTGAAAGGCCGGGAGACATCAAACACTCCCTAGCCGATATCAGCAACATGGAAAAAATCAATCTTCAAATTGATTCTAATAATTTTGAATCTCAACTTATAGAAACAATAAACTGGTTTAAAAGCATTTTGTAGGTGTTATAATATGGATAAAAGCATTACAGATTTTAATGTTCGCCTAAGAACAATCAAAATTAGAAATCTGATTGTCGGAATAATCCTGACAGCAATCATCACTGCAATTTTAATGACCATCTTTCCGGAAATCGTAGAATCAGATGAATTATTCTTTATAGTTTTCCTATTTATTGGAGCTTTGATGTTTGTTTGGGCACTTCGAGGAACAAGAGGTCTTGAACAAAATATTGAAAATGTGTTTGAGGAAAACAATCTGAAAGAGATACTTTACGTCTTTGTGATAAATCTGCTGTTTGCATTTCTGTTTACCTTTTTGATTTCATCACTTGATATCCTGATAGGCCTTACCGACCCTACATGGATTACCACAGATATCGAAACTGTAGATGTTGATTCAAGCATTGTTATTCTTGATGCAATCGGTGCGATAATTCTTGCCCCGATTATTGAAGAACTGGTTTTCAGAGGAGTATTGTTCAACAGACTGAAAATCAGAACCGGAATTATTCCTGCAATGATAATATCCTCATTCATATTTGCCATCGGTCATGAATTCGGTGGGATGACAAGCGCATTTCTATTTGGAATCTGCATGTGCATACTATACCTGAAAACAGACAATATCCTGATTCCAATGGGCGTCCACTTCCTGAATAATACGGTTGCAACAATCCTTAATTTAATCGGTTTGGATATGGTCATGACACAATTGCCTTGGATTGTACCATGCACAATAATATCAATTATTGGAAGCATCTATTTAATAAAATATATTATCAAAGAATGCCGACAGCTTAAAAAAGAGTATAGTTAAAAAAAAGAATTGATTAGTGGAATCCGCATCCACTGCAGGTTTCACATTTCTCCTCTTCCATCGGATCATATTGTTTGTCTTCCTGTAAAGTGGCTGACAGGAAATATTTGTCCATCTCATCCTTATTTTTTATGACAGGAGAAATTCCTTTAAAATCACATTTTATATCACCGGTTCCACCAATATCAACCAAAATTGGTTCACCTAATTTAAATCTTCTAAAATAAGATTCAACTTCATCTTTTAAAGCTCCAGGAACCCTGAAATTAAAAGATAAAATATTATTTTCCTTCATTTTTAAACCAACATATTTTTGGTCAATTTCCAAGTTTAATCCTAATTGCTTTTTGAAAATAATGTTAGTTCCTATCTCATTAGATGTCATTTGATTTTCTCCTTTAAATGATTAAATTAAAATTAAACGTTTGAAGTATTTAAAACTTTCCCATATTTTCAGCTAAAAATTAAAAACAAAATTTTTTGTTTAGAAAATTTATAACGAATTATCATGATTTTTAAAAAGGTTTATATAATGTTAAATCCAAAAAATATAATATTATAATATATATTATTATAATAGAAAAAAATCAATGAAAAAATAGGTGTTTATGAATGAATGAATACAACATAGATATTGGAAATAGAATTAGAGAATTGAGAGAACTGTCAGACATTACTATTAAAGAAATCGCAGAAGAATTGAACATTACAGAAGAAACCTACATCCAATATGAAAATGCTGAAATTGACATTCCGGCAAGTTTCTTATATGAACTTGCACACATCTTTAAAGTTGATTTAGGATTATTATTAACAGGTGAAGAAAGTAGAATGAACATATTCGACATCACCCGTGCAAACAAGGGAGTTTCAGTCGACAGAAGCAAAGAGTATACTCACGAAAACCTATGCTCCAACTTCATTCACAAAAAGGCCGAAACATTCCTTGTGGTGGTCGATCCCAAAAAGAACCCCTCACCTTCACTCAACTCACACCCAGGTCAGGAATTCAACTATGTCCTTGAGGGTTCCTTAAAAATTTATATACACAACAACGAAATCATACTGAACGAAGGAGACTGCATCTTCTTTGATTCAACACACAGACACGCAATGGTAGCGCTTAACGATAAACCGGCTAAGTTCTTAGCAGTAATCATATAATATTTATTAGGAGATAATTAAATGAGCTCATTAATAGGAGATTTTGTAGAGAGAGTCGACTTTGACTCTTATGAAGATTTTCACGAAAACTTTAAACTGAAATATAATGACGACTACAACTTCGGATTCGACGTTGTGGACAAATACGC
>CADBHR010000089.1 GCA_902794475.1 uncultured Methanobrevibacter sp.
CGTACGCCACGAGCCTAAACTCGTTCGACTTGCATGGCTTAATCGAATCCCAATAGCAGTAGCATCTGCCAGGATCAAACAGAATTGAACACATAACAGTACTATTTTGAAGTACACATAAAAAAATATAGACGAGTGTAATACACTAAATAAATTTGATATAAAAGATTCTATAATCAAATTTCACCACATCTACAAAACTTACATCATACTCGAAAAAACTCAAGTACTCACAAAAAGCACATTCATGATATTAATAATTTAATTAATACTATAAACATGATAAATTATAGCTACATGCGGAAAAGCAGTCATCATAGTCAAGATTGTAAATACAATAAGACTTAAACCAACGCCATAAAACACATAGCACATCTTATAGACAGACAAATTTCAGTAACAAAGTCAATTAAAAAATATTGCAATTATAACTATGAGAGTAATAAAATTAATATTAGAATATAAAATTAAATAATAACAATCATTTTATACAAATTATAAGATATTAAGATTAAAATCGAAATAACTATGATTAATTTTATAGTCATAATTATTATTATACCATCGAACAAAGCAAGTATTACAAAAAATAAAATAATTAATACTATATATTTTTTTATAGTATAGTAAAACAAAAAACATGATTAATATTTAAAACTTTCTATCTAATTCAAATAATAATTACTTTATATATTGCTAACCTAAATTAAATTGGTGATAAAATATGAAGTTCGGTATAGAATTCGTACCAAATCAACCTTTGGATGAAATTGTAAAATTAGTAAAATTAGCAGAAGACGTCGGTTTTGAATACGCATGGATCACAGACCACTACAACAATAAAAACGTATACGAAACCTTAGCATTACTCGCAGATGCAACTGAAACCATTAAAATGGGTCCTGGTGTAACCAACCCATACGTAAGAAGCCCTGCAATCTCTGCTTCTGCAATTGCAACCATTGACGAAATTTCAGATGGAAGAGCAACCTTTGGTATTGGACCTGGTGACAAAGCAACTTTCGACGCTTTAGGAATCGAATGGACCAAACCTGTATCCACTATTAAAGCAGCAATCGCTGACATTAACACTTTATTAGCTGGAGACAAAACCGAAGGCGGAGCACAATTAGGTGGAGTAAAAGCTGTTCAAGAACACATCCCTATTTACATGGGTGCTCAAGGACCTAAAATGTTAGAAACTGCTGGAGAAATCGCAGATGGTGTATTAATTAACGCATCCAACCCTAAAGATTACGAAGCAGCTATGCCTATGATCAAAGCTGGTCTTGCAAAAGCTGGAGACAAAGAATTCGATGTAGGTGCATACACTGCAACTTCAATCGGACCTGACTCTGACGCTGCTAAAAACGCAGCAAAAATCGTAGTTGCATTTATTGCAGCAGGTTCCCCACCTCCAGTTATAGAAAGACACGGATTACCTGACGGATTCAACACTCAAATGGGTGACTTCTTAGCTAAAGGTGACTTCGGTGGAGCTATTGGTGCTGTAACCGATGAAGCACTCGACGCATTTTCCGTATGTGGTACTCCTGATGAAGGCTTAGCTGAAATGGGTGTAACTCAATACGTAGCAGGATCCCCTGTTGGTAAAAACGTAGAAGAATCCATTAAATTATTAGGAGAAGTAATCGCAAGTTTCTAAACTTGCTTCCTTTTCTTTTTTTATTTTTTTAAACCTTTATACACAAATTAATAACATACTAGTTTTATCATAATTTTTAATTATAACTTCAATATAATAATATTATAATGGAAATTGAAAACTTAACAAAAGAAATTAGGCAAAGAGCCTTTGAGAGAAAGGAACCTAAAACCCCAGAACAGGTCGGGGCAAGTTGGTATAATGATGATTTAACTTATGACGGTGTTGCAAAAACATTATTCATAATTTTACCCACTCCAGGATGTGCATGGGCATTGGGAGATAGTGGCGGATGCACCATGTGCAGCTATGTATCAGACTGTACATTAGAACCCATTGATACAGAAACCATATTAAAAATATTCCATGACCACCTCTCAAGACATCCAATATCCGAAGAGGAAAAAATTTCAGTAAAACTGTTTGCATCAGGAAGTTTCTTGAATCCCTATGAGCTTCCAAGGGATGCCCGTGATGAAATACTTAAGACACTGATTGATTTGGGCAACGTTACCGAAATCGTTGTCGAATCAAGGCCAGAATATGTAAAGGAAGAATACCTGGACGAAATATTCGACATCATAGGCGACACATTGTTCGAAGTTAGCATAGGCCTTGAAACCTCAAACGATTACACCCGATTGAATAAAATCAACAAGGGATTTACCCGTGATGATTTTGAAAATGCAGTTAAGCTTATGCAAAATCTAAAAGAGACAAAGGGATACAATTTAAAGTCAAAGGCATACATTTTTGTAAAGCCTATTCTGGTGTCCGAATCACAGGCAATAGCTGAAGCGATTGAAACAGCACACTACTGTGAATCAATTGGCGTTGACAGATTGTCATTCTGTCCTGCAACAATACATGGCGGAACTGTTATTGAAAGGTTCTGGAGAAAGGGAGCATACCAGCCTCCATGGATCTGGTCCTGTGTTGAAATCATCAATACAGTAAGGGATGAAATAGACCTGCCTGCACTCATGGACACTTCAGGTTTCGGTTCCCGGCGCGGTCCGTACAACTGCAAAAAATGCAGCAAGGACTTAAAGCATATGATAATAGCCAATAATCTGACACAGACAAAAATAGAGCATGACTGCGAGTGCAAAGACGAATGGCTGGCTCAGGTTGAAAATTCAGATATGAACTCATCAACCGTTGAGATAAAGAACATCCCATTATATTAATATATTTTGAACTATTAATTATTATTAGGAGGAAAAAATGAAAAGCAAATTTATTAGCATACTGGCTATGATACTGGGATTAATCATTATTATCTTCCCTATGATGGGAATCATTGGAGTTTCTGATTTAATCGGTTTATCCATATTATTAATATCAATTTACCTGCTTGTAGTGGGAGTGTCCATAATTGATTATAATAAATCCGGAGCAATTATCGATCTGGTTTTGGGATTGGTACTGCTATTCTTAAGCATTTGTCTTATATTCAATGCAGGATTATTCGGATTTTTAGCGCAAATCACATTATACCTTGCAGGAATAACCCTGATTGTAGTTGGAGTAGTATCCCTGATAAACAACCGCCAATCCAGATACGGTTTTTATATAGGAATAGTTGGAGTGGTTCTGGGTTTATTATACATAGTCATTGGAACCTATGTGACAAACCCTATTATTTTGGGTACATTAATCGGAGCATGGCTAGTGATAAGTGGTATTTTAAGATTAATGGACGGTTAAAAGCCGTTCCAAAACTTTCTTTTTTTGGTGTTGACATTGATAGGAATTAGTGCAGATTTCGATCCAGTGCATAAGGGCCATGAACATCTGATTGGCGAGGCCCGCAAGCTGGCAGACGAGCTGGACAAAAAAGTTGTTGTCTATCTCAATAAGGGGTTCAGTGCAAACCATGCCCCATTTTTTGTTGATTTTAATGCACGCCGTGAAATGGCACTGGCTTTGGGAGCCGATGAAGTCAAAGCATTCGAAGGGCTCCACCACAGACTGGTCTTATCATACAGCGTTCCAATCAGGCTCAAACAGATGATTGATGATGGCGTGACAGATTACATCACTTCCGCCAGCATTTCACTCGATGAAATAAAGTCAAAGGCCCAGAAGTTCATCGATGAGGGGAACTTTGTGGGAATGCCCAAAAGCTATACCAACAGAAACGAAATCAGATGGTATGCAATCAACGAATTTTTAGGCTCAAAGCTGAACTACCATGTTGTAGGAGAGTTCAACAAGGACAAATACTCTGGAAGACTGATAAGGCAATCCATCATTGACAATGACATGGTCATTACAGATGAGGTTAAGGAAATGCTTCCCAAAACCACCGTGGAAATCCTTCAGCGAGAAATCGATGAGGGAAGAACACCCGGCGAGCGAAACTGGAAGGACATCTACAAACGAATGAATACCTATTCCCGGGGAAATCTAGAAAAGATAGCTTACCTTAATGGAAATACGATTAATGAAATCATCAAAAGAAGAGTATATAGAGATCCCGAATCAATTTGGGCGGCATTCAGAAGGTCAGATTACGGACCTGTAATGACACGTCTTGCAATCAGCGCCATTGAAATGGAAGTTTCAAAAAAGGAAGTGATGGATTTGATGAAAAGCTATGAATCCGAAGGAGTGATTCCCGACAACCAAAAGGTGCAGAGGGTTATCGACCGTGCGTGGTATGTGGCATGCGAGGGAGAAAAGGGAATCAGCGCACGTGATGCAAACAACAAGTTTCGAAGCGAAAACATTGCTGTTGAAAATCCGCCGTCAACTCTTGAAGCGGGACTGAATCTGACCAAATTTGAGACCAAAATCACAAAAGAAGGCATTAACACTGACTTGTATGTCGACAAGAACGGCAAGATATCCGTTCAGTTCAAAAGTGAAGGCAAGAAAATCAAAACAAATTTGAGATTGCCTGCCCTGGAGGTCACATACTTAAGATACATAATGGATTCACATTTCATTCCGGTTAGCGGAAGCATAAAAAAAGCGAAAAGGGGATTCAAGGTCAAGGTTGTCATTGGCTAAGTTTCTTTAATGCCGCTTTGACCATGATTAACTCATTTTCATCAAAATAGTTGATTATTTCTTCCAATTCTTCTGATTTTCTTTTGGAACTGTTTAATGTATTGTTTATTCGTGACAAGGATTTTTCCCTGAAATCATCACCCTCAGTCAATGAAAGCATGCTGAAAAATTCATCTTCCAAACAATTATCTCTTGCGATTTCAGCTGACTCTATAAGAAGTGCTGACAATGTTTTTGTATATGTGCTTCTAAGCAGTTTCAACTTGCTTGCATCGCCGGCATTATCGCTGATTATCTTCGTTTGAATAAAATCATTTAAAAATCGTAACCTTGAAGCTTTTTTTCCTGAAAGATATAATATAGGATTATCAGAATCAATTTTGCCAATTATGGCACCATCCACCAAATTGCAAACGGATTCATTGATTTTGGATGTGGTGTCTGGAGATATGTTGTTTAAATCCAAATAGATTCCATTTGCATATTTGCCGTATTGCCTTGCAACACCCAATGCATTCTTTGGAGATGTTGCAGAAATTAGGACATCCGCCCTGCGGGCAACCTCCTTAAAGGTATCCAGAACTTCAATGCCTGATTTTTCAATATCATCAATTGTTTTGGAGGACCTGTTTTCGGCTGATGTGACAAACTCAATATCATCGGAGTTGATTATCTTAACGAGATTTCTTGAAACTTTTCCGAATCCTATAAAACCGATTATCATCATTTCACTACTTATTTTTTAAACAAGAGCATGTCATGCAGGTTTACGCCAATCATTTTGCGCACAATAAAAAATAGATGTCCTTGTCTGACAGGTCGATTTCAGTCAAGCCCTCATAATTTCCCATTCCCTTTGAGATAACGAAATCATGACTTTCAAATATTTCCCTGAATTCATCTGAAATTTCGCTGTCAACATATCCGACAGTTCCGCATCCTATCTCGACTAGTTCACCATACTCATTCAATCCCGCATCAAGAGCCTCCTCCATGCATGCATCATTGAGAATCGGCTCTGACTTGACCGCTATTGTAATATCCAAACCATATTCCTTGATTTTTGCCAAAAGCAGTTTGTCGAATACGATTTCTCCGGTGTTGTCAACTAAGTATAATACCTCATCATGGTTTTTAAGAGAGTTTTCAAATTCTTCAATGTCCTTTACCGCCAAATCCTTTTCAAGGGTAGTTTTTATTACACTTTCAATGTCATCATCCAAAGTGAATGCACCGAAGTCCAGAATATTTCCTATGATTGCTATCTTGACGTAATTTTCCAAACTGTTGTCCTCATCAAGTATCTTTTTAACGTCCGGCAAGTACTTCAAGGCGATTTCATTTCCTTCAATCTTTTCCTTGCGATAAGGATCCCTGCAGCCGGTCTTTTCCTTTATCATCTTATGCATTGCAGAACCGGTACTGTTTGAATTGGTATCCAATTTGAAGTTGTTGCTTAAAAACTTAAAGATATCTTCCATTATCTCCATTTTAAGAAATTCATCATCTGTTGATAAATCCATCGCTTCACGGGCTTGCCTTAAAAAGCAGGGCCCACATTCATAACTGATTTTCAAACTTAACCCCCATAGATTATTTGAACAATTTGGATTTCATCGCCATCCTGGATTACAGTATCCTCAATGACCAGTTCGCCGTTCTGTTTGGATACGACTGTCTGAGCGGACAGTTCCAGCTCATCAAGTAAATCTTTAATGGTGTAATCTTCATCAGGCATTTCCCTTTTTTCGTTTATATCCTTATATTTCAATGTGAATTCCATATTTTCATACTCCTAACTCTTCTAAAAATGAACAGGCTTTGCATAAATCGTTTGCTGAAGGTTCACCGCATCTTTTGCATCTTCCATGAGCATATTCCTTTTGCATTTCCTTTTTCAGAACACCTTTGATTTTATCATACCCCCTTAATGTGGAGTATTTTATTGTAGGATGCTTTTCGGTTAGCTGATTGATTACTTCAGAGACTTCACCCCTGAAAGACTGCATCGCATATGGGCAGCTGTCAAAATGAACCTCAAGTTCCTTTGCAACTACATACAATCCGATTTCACGTTCTGGAATTTCCCTTAACGGCTTGATTTTCACTGTAAACTCTTCAGCCTGTGATTCGGTTTTTGCTCCAAGCTTTGTCAGATTATCTGTGTTTCCCTCAAGGTAGTTCATCATGATACCCTGAACCTCATCATCAAGATTGTGGCCTGTAGCTATTTTTGTGGCTCCCATTTCACGTGCTGCCTTATTGATTATTGTCCTTCGAAACACTCCGCAGTATGTGCATGAGCCCTTATGCTTCGGCCTTTGCATGATCTCATCCAGGGTTATGCCATAATCCTCTTTTAGGGACACTACCTTATGCTCTATTCCTAAACGTTCAGCATGTCTTTTTGCAATGTCGACTCCTTCCTGACGGTAATTGGCAATTCCCTCATCAACCGTGACTGCACAGATGTCGATGACATTCATTTGCCTGAATGAATTCAAAATCTCCAAAGTGGTAACGCTGTCCTTGCCTCCGGAAAGGGCCACCAGAACCTTATCTCCCCTATCCAACAGTTTTTCCTTCCTGACTGTTTTGATAACTTTCTTTTCAATTGACTCTATAAAGCAATCCTTGCACAACAATTGGCCTGATTGCTCTCTTTTATAAATAACTTTAGGATTACCACATTTACTGCATTGCATACTTACTACCTACATCTGTTCTACAAATCTCGCCAGCTGATTTAGCGTATTGACTTCAAAAACATGGGCCCCTGCATCCCTATAAAGTGAAACGCAACTGTCCACTATATCCCATTTGTTCTTGTCTTCGGGATTTAGGATAACCACCTTTTTGGCATCCCTTACCATTTCCTCAACCAGCTCCACACTTGCCGGAATCTTATTAACTTTCGGTCCGGCCCAATCCCTGCAGTCTGATAAAATAATTACATAAGATTTATTGTTGATGTTTGCCTTTTCCTGGAACTGCTTGAAAGCGGAATACATGTCTGAAGTCCCATGCACCATCATATTCTTAACGCGCATGTCCTTAACCTTAATGAAGGAATCAATCAGATACTCCTCCTTCAGGGCCTTGGTTGTCTCGATTACCTTGTTGTCGAATTCAAAGGTTCTGGACCTTTTAAAGGCAGTCTGAGCTGAAAACATCAGCATGAAAAACCAGCTGCTAATCCATTCGCATGAGCCGCTTATGTCGTTTAAGAATAGATGCTCATTCTTATGAGGCCTTGGCTTTGCCTTTACAAGCTCCAATGGCACGCCACCATACTTCAAATTGGCTCTCATCGTTCTTCTCATATCAATCTTATGAGAATTGGCCTGAATCTTTCTTCTTGAACGCTTGTTGGCAATTCTTTTTCCCAACCTTTGGCAGATTTCAAGCATTCTCGGATCGAACCTGTTCAATTTGGTCAGGTCCTTGTTCATAAGCTCCCCATCACGCTCAAGCTTCTTTGCTTCCTCAAGCAGGGGCTGGCCTGAAAGCATCTTCAGCTTTTCATTATCGACTTTTTCCTTTCGAATCCTTTTGCCGATTGTATCCTTCTTTTTAATGATATACTTATTTGATTTAGGGCCTGTCCCCCTATATGCCTTGCTCTTGTTCAAGTCTTTCTTGATTTCCTTTTCAGGGTCAGGCAATGCGAATACTTCTTCAAAAATCTTTAAAAATTTAGGAATGTCATATCTGTCCTTGACATAAATTGCAAGCAGAGCTGTCTTAAGCAGGTTTCTGTCAGATTCACCCAATTCGCCGTAAATCTGCATAGCTGCCTGTGTGCTTCTGATACTTACCGGAAGCCCTTCCTTTCTCAAGTCAGCTGAAAGAGTTGCAATTTTTCTTATCATATTATCTCTTGTCGAAAATATCCTTTTTGACACGTTTCTTGTCGCTTTCGGTCTTGATGGCTACACCGACACTTTCCTCCAAAGATTTGTCAATGTCCTTGGTTCCAAGATTAGTGACTGACTTGACCCAATCAACAGTGCCTCTTACAGAAGGCTTTTTCATCAGATTGAGATTTCTTATCTGGTGAACCAGTTTGACCACATAGGATACGGTTTCATCCTCCACACCAGGCAATTTGGATTTGACGATTTCAATTTCCCTTTCAACAGTTGGGTATGGAATGTATAAGAACAGGCACCTGTCCTTTGTCTCGTCAAGAAGTGACCTTTGTGAGTTTGAAGTCAGAATAACAATCAAATCATTTTTCAACTGGAATGTTCCAAGATCATTGATTGTGATTTCCTGCTCTCCCAATGCCTGAAGCAAAAAGCTTTCCACTTCCTCATCAGCCTTGTCAATCTCATCTATCAGCAATACTGAATCCTTGTCGTTCAGGAATGCATTGAGCAAAGACCTTCTTATGAAAAATTCGTCATCAAAGATTTCATCGACATTGTTTGAATCGTTTCTTGCAGCCTCAAGGTGAAGCAGCTGCTTTTGATAATTCCATTCGCCGACAATCTGTTCGAAAGTGATTCCTTCATAACATTGAATCCTGAAAAAGTCCCTGTCAAATGCCTTTGCAATAACTTTTGCAAGCTCTGTTTTTCCAACGCCCGGAGGACCTTCGATAAGCATCGGCTTTCCAAGCAGGAATGACAGATAAAGGGTTGTTGATATTTCAGTGTTTGAAACATAGCTTTCTTCCAAAAGCATCTTGTCAATGTCTTTAATATTAATGTTTTCAACCTGCAACTTTTAACCTTCCTAAAATTTCATTACTAAAATAAATTTAACGATAAATTTATTTATAGTTTATTATTTAATATATTAAGTGATTGGTTAAATGGAGGTAAAATATGAAATCTGACAATGCTATAATCATTGCATTAATAGTTATAATTTTACTAGTTGTTGGAATATTTTTATTTGTGAGCGGAAATGGAATACATCATGAAAATCAAGTAGTAGCACCAAACAGCAGCAACATTAACCACACAGCAAATAATACTAATTTGCAAACAAACAGTCCATCTTCAAATGCGCCTTCCAGTTCCAGTTCCAGTTCAAATTCTCAACCAGATACACAAAGTTCCAGTCCAGACACAAGCTCAAGTCAGGACACTAGTTCCAGTCCAGACACAAGCTCAAGTCAGGATACCAGTTCAAGTCAGGACACTAGCGATGCTAGTTCATCACCTCAAGCTGGACAATCTGAAGGAACCTATGATCCAACAGACTTTGATTAAAACTATTTTTTAAATTCATCAGGATTTTTGAACAACTCAAAATCCTGAACATAATCTTTTCCGGTAATCATGGCTATTTCTGCCTTTTGAAGCTCTGATCCCAAATAAGCGGCATGCTCCATTCTTGTTACAAGATTTTTAGTTATTATTTCTTCATATATCTCTTTTGCCGAATGACCTACAATGACCAAATCAGGCTTGTTTTTCTTAAAATGAGTTGCGGTAATTTTGCTTGTCCCGACCGTCGTTCCATAATCCACATTTATTTTGAAACTTCCAGCCTTATCCCTTACGAACTTCATAGGCTCGATTTGCCTTGTCTCTTCAATGCCTTCACGCTCATTGAGAATGATGTCATTTCTTTTATGCTTATCCTTAAAGGCAACCAGGTTAATTCCCAAATCTTTTGGAATTGATTTTCTATGCTTTGCAAGAAACATCATTTTCGAAGCAGTTGCAAGTTCATAAACGCTTCCTCTTGTCTTTCCACTTTCTTCCGGAGTGAACAGTATGCTCACGCCCAACTCCATACCGATTCCAGCAAGAAGCACATTTACACCACCTGAATCGGCATCCATAAGTTCAGTTACATTACCCACTCCAAAAAACATCGGCGCAGGATTTGTCATGTGAAACTCATGACATGCAATGATTGATTCCACAATGCTTGCGCTGTTGACGGGATCCAAAATCAGGTCAGCAACATAACGCATCCCCTCAGTGTCCTTTATCAGTTGATGCATTGCCTCAACCCTTTCGGATGGAGACTTTGGAGATTTTCCCTGTGAAAAATTGGTCGGCAACAATACTGCAGGAATATCCTTTTCCTTTAGAATTTCCTGAACCTCCGAATTGTTTCCCAAATCAAGGCTTAAAACAAAATCAATGCCGTTTTCAGCAGCCACCCTTATCTCATCAGGGTTCAATGTGTCGATGCTTAATGGCCTGTCACCTACAATCGGCCTTAAGGTTTCAATCAGTTCGGGAATCTTGTCTGAGAAATCTTCACCTGCCGCCATTCCAATATCAATCATGTCCGCACCCGAATCAACGAAATATTGGCACTTATTGATTAATGCCTCCTTTGATAAAAATGGAGCATTTGCAATTTCGGATAAGACCCTCATCGGGAAGTCTTCACCGACAGGAAGGTTTCTTATTAGAATGTTGTTTGGTTTTTTGAGAAGTCTTTCAATATTTTCCTTATCGTTTTCAAAATCCTCGATGAATTTGAATGCTTCCTTTCGCTTTTCCTCTTCAATCAGCTTATCGGCAGGTTTGTCCTCGGACAAATCAATGCTTCCAATCAGATTCAATACCATTGCAAGGTCAGCCCCATCAGTCGAACCCTTGAATGTAGGTATTCCAATTTCCTTGGTGATTTCTTTTGTTCCCTTCTTAATCAGTCCAGGAACCAGAATCATGTCAATTTCATCCAGTTGATCATTGAAACATGTTTTTATTTCTTTAATAATTTGTCTTGGAGTTAGAAATGCAGCAACCTGCGTATTGTCTGCAATGTGCACTATTATATCTTCCTTTGAAGTGGAAACCACTTCCTTTATCAATGGATATGCCAACTCACCGGTAATTATTAAAACCTTCATAAACTTCCCAACCAAATTTTTTATATTAAATATTATATTTTTAAATATATTAAATTTAATATTTTTTAAAAAAAGTATTATTTTTCAAAAAAGATATAAAAACTGTAAAATGAAAAAACAAAAATTATAAAAAGAATTTTAAAAAAATAAAGAAAAAATAAAAGATTTAAACAATAAAATTAAAACAAAATTATCCAAAAATAAAATTTTAACATAAAATTTATATATTTTGTAATTTATAATGATTATACATGATAAATATATGGAGGAGAATTAATGATTGAAATTCGTTTTCATGGCAGAGGCGGGCAAGGTTCTGTAACAGCTGCTGAAATTTTGGCAAAAGCTGCATTTAAAGACGGCAAATCTGTTCAGGCTTTCCCATTTTTCGGAGTTGAACGTAGAGGAGCTCCAGTTATGGCTTTCACAAGAATTGATGA
>CADBHR010000090.1 GCA_902794475.1 uncultured Methanobrevibacter sp.
AATATTTATTCTCCATTTTACTATATATAATTATATATTGCTTATTTTTTCTAATCGATGTGAAATTTCAAGTGTAAATCTTAATACACAATAATTAGATAATTTTAATAGATTTTAAGTAAAAATAGAAATAAAAATAAATTTTTAAAAAATTTTTGCAAAAATCAAATAGGATTTCTACAAAGCCATTTTTTTATATAATATTCAGTATTCATAATTATTTCATAAATAGTATATACTATTTTAAATAAAAATATATATTGTTTAAAAACTTTGTTATGGAGGAAAACATTTTGCTAAACAAAAAAATAATAATGCTAACGGTCATTCTTGTTTCATTATTGGCTGTTTCGGCGGTCAGTGCAGCAGATAATGCAACAGATGATGTTGTAAGTGTAGAAGAAACAACTGATGATGTTGTAAGTGTTGATGAAGCAGAAGATGTTATAAGTGTTGAAGAAAATCAAGTAATTTTAAGTGAAAATAATAATGTTGGAACTTTTGATGACCTTCAAAGTGAGATAGATAACGCAACAGAGGGTTCTGTTTTAAATCTAACAAGGGACTATAATGGACATTATGGTTCTAGAATCCAATTAAATAAAAATTTAACTATAGATGGTCAGGGACATACCCTTGATTGTTTAGGTGAAGGTGGCTGTAGTGCATTTTATTCAAAAAGTGGGATTATAACCTTGAAAAATCTCAAAATAATTAACGGACACAACGATTTTAATAATAAAGGTGGTACTATTTATATAGAAGGTTCTGCCCAATACACAATTATAAACTGTACTTTCAATAATAATTGGGCAGATGACTATGGTGGAGCAATATACAATGGCGTAGATAAACCTTTAACCATTATAAATAGTAGTTTCGATAAAAATACTGCAGATGATGATAATGGTGGAGCAATATACTCCAAAGGAGATTTGGATATTATAAATTCCACATTCACATCCAACAATGCAGACGACGATGGTGGTGCAATTTATTGTGAAAAATCCATATATCTTGAAAATTCTTTATTTGAAAAAAATAAGGCCAAGGTTGATGGAGGTGCAATTTATAGTAAAAATAATGTCACTGTAACAAAAAATACCAGATTTTATAGTAATAATGCAACGGGTGCAACTTCTGCTCAATGTTACGGCGGTGCCATACGAAGTGAAGGTAATGTTAAAGTTGAAGGATCTAGCTTTAACGATAATATAGCTGGTGATTATGGTGGTGCAATATATGCAAAATCCGCTTCCATATCTTCAGCTAGATTTGAAAGTAATAAGGCAGATGATAATTATGGAGGAGCAGTTTACGTTGAGGATTCTGTTGATGTTATGAGTACCACATTCTCCTCTAATCATGCTGGTGATCATGGTGGTGCAATATATAGTAAAAACAGGATCTTTGCAAAAAATACTAGGTTTACTTCTAATTATGCACGTCATAAGGGTTCTTCTGTGCGATGTGAAGGTGATGTTATAATTGAAGACTGTTATTCTGCTTATAATTGGGCATATAATCAGGGTTCAATAGCCGCCGCTGGAGATATATATATTAAAAATTCTGAATTCCGAAAGGACAGGGTAACTAACTTTGGTGCAGCAGTTTATGGTGAAAAAAATATATATGTTGACAATGGTTATTTTTCCGAGTGTCACGCTCAAGAAAAAGGCGGTGCAATATATTGTAAAAATAACGTCATTGCAGTAAATTCTAGATTTGATGGCAATCTTGTATATTATTCCTGGGAAGAGGATAGTTGGAGTAATGAAGGTGGTGGAATATATTGTAAAGGTGATGTTGCAATTGATAATTGTTCTTTTATTCGTAATGAGGCTCGTGAGGCTGGTGGTGCAATTTATGCAGACACTATAACTTGGGGGAATTCATCTTCAGAGTTCAGAGATAATTATGCTACATATACTGGGGGTGGTGCAATATATGTAAATAAATTCAACACTGATGTAAAATATGGTATTTTTATTAATAATTACATTAGCGGTTATAAAAATGAAAAGGATGGGGGAGCAATCTATATAAACAAGGAAAATCATGTTACATTTTCCCATTGTTATTTTGAAAATAATCGCTGTACTGATGAAGGCGGAGCAATCTATTTAGATTCCACAAAGTCCCATTTGACCTTAGAATATAATATTTTCATTAACAATAAGGCAAAGGATAAGGGAAACATTGTATACAATAAAGGTACGTATGATAAAATCCATAATAACTGGTATGGAAGCAACTCTTTTGATTTTTCAAATGAACTTGTAGAATATAATGCTTGGGGAAGTGATAAAAGCCATGAAGATGATGAACAGGTCATTGTTGAATTATCTTTAGATGAAAATCCTATTGCAGGTCAGCCATCCACAGTAATTGTTGCTTTCATTTCCGATGGCGAATTGTTCAATTATGGTGCGGGCTTCCGTGCAGATAATGGTGCAAAACTTACCAATAAAAAAACTGGAAATAATACTGTTACTTCAGATATTGCATTTGATGACGGCATTACAACTGTAACTGCTACTGTCAATCGTCAGGTCTTAAAATTATCATATTCTTATTCTAAACAAAACGTTACAATGGATATTACTGCACAGGAAATTAGTTTTGGTGATAATGCCACTGTAAATGTTATTTTAACACCAGATAATGCTACAGGCAAGGTCAGTGTTGGAAATATTTTTTCCACTATTGTAAACGGCACTGCCACTCTTATTATTCCGGATTTATCTGCAGGTAATCAGACTTTACTCGTTAGTTATTCAGGGGATGGAGTATATAAAGCTAAACAGGAAAATGTGACTATTACTGTTAATCGTAAAAATTTAAACATTGATGCCAGTGCAAAACCAATAGTGAAAGGTGATAATGCTACAGTTATTGTAACTGGTTTGGAACGTGCTACAGGCAATGTCACCGTTACTATCAACAATGCTGATTGGACCGGTGAAATCAGAAATGGAACCGCCACTATCATTATTCCAGGATTAAACCAAAATACAACTGCAAATGTTACCTATCTAGGTGATGCCAATTATATTAATGCTTCCACTACAGTTTATATTATTGTTAATCCTGTTAAGATGAATTTAACTATTATTGCCAGTGCTGATCCTATTATGCTTAGTGAGGATGCCATTGTTGTTGTTACCGGTTTGGAAAATGCTACCGGAAATGTCACTGTTACTATTGGCGGTGATGAGTGGTATGGTGAAATTAATAATGGTACGGCCACTGTCATTGTTACTGGATTAAAGCTGAATGCTACTGCGGATGTTTTTTATGCTGGTGATTATTTATACAATAATGCAACAACCAAAGTTAACATTACTGTTACTCCGACAATTTTTGTTTGGTATGTAAATGGAAGTAAAGAATCCAGCGGTAATGGAACAACACAGGATACTGCATTTAAAACATTAAAAGAAGCATTAAGAAAAGCACCTGAGAACAGTACAATTTATATTGCCCCAGGAACATACACCGGAGAAAACAATATCAATTTAACTATCAATAAAAATAATTTAACATTAGTTAATTATGGTGCAGGTGAAGTAATCTTTGATGCACAATCTGGTAGTAGGATCTTGACTGTTAACGCAGGAAGGATAAATATCACAGGTTTAACATTTAAAAATGGAAAAGAAGAATATGTCTGTGGTGCGATTTTCTTTAATCAGACACTTAAGGACTCATACATAAATGCCATTTTTATAAATAATAGTGTAGTAGATGGTCTTGGCGGTGCAATCGGATTTTATGCAGATGTCATCAACACTGATATAAATTCCATTTTTATAAATAATAGTGTAAACAATGGTTATGGTGGCGCAATTTTCTTTAATGGAAATTTAAACAATGTAATTATATCTGGAAATTATACTGCCAACACTGCAGGTGATTACGGTGGTGCGATTCTCTTTAACGGTGATTTAAACAATGTAATTATATCTGGAAATTATACTGCCAACACAGCAAATGACGGTGGTGCAATTTTCTTTAATGGAAAGTTAACTGATGTTGATATAAGCGGATATTATAACAATAACCGGGCAAATGATACTGCAGGAGTATTTTTATTTGCTGATAATTTAACTAATGTTATCATATCCGGAGAGTACAGCAATAATGTTGCCAGATTTTGTGCGGTATGTTATATGAGCGAATTTGCAACTGTAAACAATTCCATCATATCCGGAGATTACTATAATAACTCTGCAGGTTATTGTGTTGTACTTTTAATGGAAGGAATCATAAGCAATTCCAACATATCCGGAAACTACGCCAATAACCATGCGATAATGGGCATTAACATTTTAGGGGAAGCATATAACGTCAACATGTGCGGAAATTATGTGAATAATAATATTTCTAATGGCAGTGCGATTTATATTGGGTATTGTGATGAAAGTTCCAGTATTCACGACTCCATTTTCATAAACAATACAATAGATGATGAATTGATTATTGATGTGGAATCCGGTTCTCTTTTATCTGTTAATAACTGGTTTGGAAATAATGCTAGCAATTACAATATAAAACCGAAAGTCAGTGAAAATGTAACAATGGCTAATTGGCTATTTTTAAATGCAACAACCAATACAACTTCTGAAATTACAGTAAATGAAACAGCTGAAATTACTTTCAAATTGTACGCATATAATGGTACTTCAGAAGAAATCAATGAGTATGATGCATCAGAAATGAATATACGATTAGATTTATCACAAAGGAGCGGAACATTAAATCAAACAACTGCTTTAATTAACGAAACAATATTGTATACATGTAGAGAGGAAGGCATTGCGAGTGTAACCGGTAAATTTGAAACTGTCTCATACACCATTATTTTAGCTAAACAATCTACTGAAATCATTATTAATAAAACAAAAATGACATTAAAGGTTAATGAAACTGTTTCTGCCGGCGCAACCTTAAATCCTCCGGAAGCAGTTAATTTAACTTATACTTCAAGCAATGTTGCTGTTGCTGTTGTTGAAAATGGCATGATTAAATGTTTAAAAGAAGGTGATGCCATCATTACTGTTAGTTTTGCAGGTAATGATGAATATGCTCCTGCTGAAAGTAAAAACATTACTGTTCATGTTGAGAAAAGAATTCCACTCATCATTGCTAGTGCTGATGTCACTGATAACAGGGTCACCATTCATCTGGATATCAACAGATATGAAGGATGGATTTCAATGAACATCTCTGATTCACTGGTTTACCTGCCTATTAGCTCTTCTTTAAATTTCACACAGAATTTAACTCCGGGAATATATAACGTCAACATAACTGCATTAGGTAATGATATGTTCTATTCAGGTTCAAAAATATTGACATTCCATGTCCCTGAGGCGGAAAAACTCAACACTTCAATTTCAGCACAGTCAAGCGTAAATGGAAACACCGTCACAATCACTGTTGACGTTGATTCAAACGCTTCAGGTTTTGTTGAAATTGATATTGCTAGTAGGAAATATTATGTTCCGGTAGTTAACGGCACTGCCGTATTCATCAATGATTATTTCGGTGGAAGTTACGTTGCTGATGTGACATATCTTGGTGATGAAAACTACAACACAAACAGTACTTCAGGAAGTTTCAAAGTATTGGAAACCATTAAAACCACAATAATTGCATCTGAAGTCACTACTGTCTATAACTGTGGAAAATACTTGGTTGTTTCATTGAAAGATCAAAACGGAAATATCTTGACAGGTGTATCATTCACAGTCGAGATTAACGGCAAAAACAATGTTATAAAGACCAATGAATTGGGTCAGGCAAAATTGTCCACAAACAATTTGGCTCCAAAAACATACACTGCAAAAATAACATTTAATGGAACTGAAAAATATCTCAATGCAACCAAATCTGTAAAAGTTGTAGTTAAAAAGGCAACCCCTAAACTAACTGCCAAGGCAAAAACCTTCAAAAAATCAGTAAAAACTAAAAAATACAAAGTAACTTTAAAAACCAACAAAAATAAGGTTATGAAGAAGGTCAAACTTACACTAAAAGTTGGCAAAAAAACATACACTGCAAAAACCAACAAAAAAGGTGTTGCCACCTTCAAGATTACCAAACTAACCAAGAAGGGAAAATACACTGCAACTATCAAATACAAAGGCAGCAAATACTACAAAAAATTGACTAAGAAAGCGAAAATTACAATTAAGTGATTGCTTCGGCAATTGCTTACTTTTTTTTATTTTTTGAAATCATTTTTCCTATGCAGAATACTTGGTCGTGACATGCACCATTCCACCACTATTGATATGATAATTTTGTTTTCACTCTTCAATATTGCTTTTGAAAATAACCAACACTTTATATAGTTTAAAATCTAATATCATTTCATGAAATTTAAAATAATAGATGATTTAGCAATATTATTGGACAATATTATATCTGAAAAGCAATTATCTAAATTGCAGGAATTTTTACTGAGTGGGGCCATTTTTACAGATGTAAGTAAAGTTTTAGCCATACTCATAATTTTCATTTTGGTAGCAGAAATTGTATTGGCATTAACATTAACACTTTTAAACCTGCCGGTATCTGTGTTGAT
>CADBHR010000091.1 GCA_902794475.1 uncultured Methanobrevibacter sp.
AACTATTTATAATTTTAAAAACATAGTTTATTAAGTGATTATTATGCTTCAAATTGCAGTTTGTGGAAAACCAAATGTAGGAAAATCATCCTTTTTCAACTCAGCAACAGCATCTGGAGTGGAAATGGCAAATTATCCATTCACAACAATCGATGCAAACAAGGCTGTTGCTCATGTTATTAAAGATTGTCCATGTAAGGAATTGGGCGTTACATGCAATCCCCACAACTCAATATGTATTGATGGGAAAAGATTGCTTCCGATTGAAATGATAGATGTTGCGGGACTTGTTCCTGGAGCACATGAAGGAAAAGGATTAGGTAACAAGTTTTTAGATGAATTGATGCAGGCTAAAGTATTTATCAATGTAATTGACGCTTCAGGCTCAACTGATTTAGAGGGAAATCCGGTTGATGCAGGTAGTCATGACCCATTGGACGATTTGGAATTTCTTGAAAATGAAATTGTCATGTGGATGTATGGGATACTGTCCAAGAATTGGGTAAGGCTTATAAGAAAAGTTGGTGCAGAACACCTTGACATTTCAAAGGTACTTTATGATCAATTGTCAGGTACAGGAATCGCCATTGAGGATATAATTGAAGCCAAAAGAACAATTGAACCTGATTACAACAAGTGGGAAGAAGAAGATTTGATTGAGCTTACACGCAATATCCTGCATATAGCAAAGCCTATGATGATTATTGCAAACAAGGCAGATTTGCCTACATCTGCTGAAAACATCAAAAGAATCAAGGAAAAATATCCTAACGTAATTCCAACTATCTGTCCGGTGATGATCATTTTGAAATCCTAAAACCGGAAGAGCTGTCAGAAGCCCAACGCAAGGGATTGGAGTATATTCAAACAAACATCCTCGATGTCTATGGAAGTACAGGAGTTCAGGATGCACTGAATTATGCGATATTTGAACTGCTTGACAGAATCGTCGTATATCCTGTCCAGGATGAAAACAAATACACTGACCAGAAGGGCAATGTCCTTCCTGACGGATTTCTGGTTCCTAATGGCTCAACACCTAAAGAGTTGGCTTATATCGTCCATACGGATATCGGAGACAAGTTCATGCATGCGGTTGATGCGAAATCCAAGATGCGCGTGGCCAGTGACTATGAGCTGAAGGACGGAGATATTATAAGTATAGTGACAAGAGGATAATATTCCTCTTATTTTTTCTCTATGTGTAAATTAAAAGCTATAAAACACATATTAAAAGCTAATTTTCATTTGAATTGTCAGTTCATCGAATTAGAAAAATTTTTGGATAATCCAAACTGGGCTTTCAATCTACTCATAGATTGCTAATGCATTAACAAGTTAATGCCTAGCAATAGATAATAGCTTGCCATCGCAAAATATGTAATAACAAGCAATATTTCTTCGATTGCCAAGGCAATTCCTCCATTTTTAATAGGAGTGTAAAACAATATTTTTTTCAATATCATTAAAACACCATCAGATACTTGTTATTATTATTAGTGTTTTAGAATTCACTGTTTAACAGTAATCGTATTTAAAATTAATTATTTTTTAAAATTAATATTGATTTATTCGTATAAAATTGTTTTGATTATGTAAAGTATTGTTTTTATAAAATAAGAAAATTATATATATTAAAAAGTTCATATTGTTATTAAACATCATTTGATGTTAGGTTGCCAAAGGGCAAACCATTAGATATTTGTTGAATGAGGATGTGTCAAAATTTGTTAACCAAATTTATCCTTATTCCTTATTTAATACTATTTTTATTATGATATTTTTCTAATTTAACTTTGATTAAGCTGATGATATGGTGAAATTAACAAATAATTTAACTTCCGAAGAATTTAAACAATATTATTTTTTAAAGGAGGAATTGAAGGATTTTTGCAGGTCTGAGGGATTGAAGGTCTCTGGATCTAAACAGGAATTGGAAAACAGGATAATCCATTATTTATCAACTGGTGAAAAGTTAAATGAACCTGTTGTGAGGAAAAAGTCTAACACTTCATCATCTGAATTCACTCTTGATTCAAGATTGGGTGAAAATTTCAAATGCAGAAATTCAAGGTCAAGTTTCAAAAGTGGCTGAAGGCAAATCCCGATAAGACATACAGGGATGCAATTGACGCATACCATGAGATACAGGGTTCCAAGGAAAAAACGGAAATCGGCAAGCAATTCCAATACAATCAGTATATCAGGGATTTCTTTGAGGATAATGAAGATAAATCTTTAGATGATGCAATCAGATGCTGGAAGCATAAGAAGTCTCTTAAAGGTCATAATAGGTATGAAAAAAGTGATTTGGAGGCGTTATCATGAAAAAAGTTAAGATTACAGTCATGAAAAAAGTTAGACATAATGATTTGATTGAAAAATATGAAAATCCCCTTGAACATGAATGTGATGTCGAAGAGGGTCAGATTTTCATTGCAAACGGTTGGGCAAAGCCTGATGATTTCTGTGACAGCGCATGGGAAAGTCTTTCACCATTCGTGATGGCATTGGCCAATGGAGCCAGCGATTTCTATGACGGATGGCTGCAATGATATCATGCAATGACGGATTCAGGCCGGTAAGCTTTCTTTTGGAAACAATGGATGAGGATGCAGACTAGCCCTTGGATACAATGAATGAATCATCATCTAAATTTTCTGATTTTTTTAAAAAAGAGATTATATTTTCTATCTCTCTAATCTTAGCTATTGTATCCTGTTTTTTTGTAAGACCAAGCATTAACTATTTAAATTATATCAATTGGGATACAATCGTATTGCTGTTTGTTATAATGCTGATTGTTGAGATTTTAAAGAATCTGGCCGTTTTTGAGATTCTGGTTCGTAAATTATTGGTTAAGGTTAAAAACACAAGAGGCCTTGTTCTATTTTTGGTTTTCAACTGCTTTTTCACTTCCATATTCATAACCAATGATGTTTCTTTGATTATATTTGTGCCATTTACCATATTGGCTTTAAGAAAAGTCGACAGGTCCGATTTAATCATTATTACAGTTTCCATGCAGACCATTGCCGCTAATGTGGGATGTATGGTGCTTCCTATAGGTGCGCCCCACAATATCGTGATGTATACGGTATCCATGATTCCATTTGAATCGTTTTTCCTCTTGCTCCTGCCTTATGTTATCGTATCTGCAGTATTTTTGGTGGCATTGTCATTATTTGTGCCTAATGATGGAATCACCTTGCCAAAATTGAGGGATGCTGAATTCAATCGGGAAAATTTCTTCAAAAGAGTTTTTCTGGGCATCGACTATTATCTGCTTTTGACATTCATCGCTTTATTTGTATTGATCGGCAATCTGGAAAATATCCCATTTTTCAATGCGCTTTTCACCAAATGGATTGGCGGAAACGAGGTTTTAATCGGTGTTGTTGCATCACAGGTGATTTCTAACGTTCCTGCGGCAATGCTTCTAAGCGGTTTCAGCAGCAATTATGGAGCTATCATCATTGGAATAAACATAGGAGGATTTGGAACCCTAATTGCATCTATGGCTAATCTCATTTCCTATAAGATTCTTGTTCGTGAGCATAATGAATTCAAAGTCAGATATTTCATAATTTTTACAATATTGAATGTTGTTTTACTGATTATTCTGTTGGGCTTGTATGCACTGGGATGATTCACGATTAAAATCATTCCACTGCAAAATCTGGTGTGTTTTTCTTTTGATGGGAATACCAGCTTGCATTTTCAATCAGGCATTGTTCTGCAAGATATATTATGTCCTCTTCATTTTCCTTTTTTGTCTGTCTGATTTTGTGTTCCATCTTTTGATACAGCCAGTACATTCTCAGATGCTCTTCGACTTTGCTTGGTAGGGACATCTTTCCATAGTAGTTTGAAAGGAATATTGTAATTGCAGTGGCGGTTCCAACTCCAATCTTCAAGCTGGCACGAACCCAATGGGCGGTTTCCAAATCAAAAGGAGCATATATGATCATTAAAATTTCAAAAATCAACGCTATGACATAGAATATGATGGTTAAGAGTAAGGAAATTCTTTCATAAAATTCATTTTTTTCAAGTTGTTTCAATGCTCTTTTATGGGCCTTGTCATGATATTTCATTTGGTCTCTAATCCAACAGTCTAAAATCAATCCTTTTTCTTTTGCTTCTGTTGAAGATAATTCTGAGAGAACCTCTTTAACTAAAGGAACACGTATTTCAGTAAACCATGGTAAAATATCAAGGGCTTTCTTTTTAATCCCTGCTTTTGATAGAAAATATTGAATACGAAGTGCTTCTGCAAGAACTCGATATTCCAGATATTTTTCAAGAGTCTTTTCTTCGCTAGGCTGTCTGTAAACAATATATAACAGTATTATTAATGCTGTCACAACGAAAATGAGCCAGTGCTGTGCGGCAGCTTCATAAAGAAGAAAGAAAAATACAATTAACGGAGCAATAAGTGATATGTTTCGAATTTTTTCATGATGAATTTCGGCATATTTCAGGCTTAGGGCATCTGCCTGCCCATAAAATCTGTTAATCTCAATTAGTGTGGGGTCAGTGATGTCTTCTTCAATAGGGTATGCTCCCTCACACTCATTTCTTTCTTCATCAAATTCCCTTTTGTAAATCATGTGTCTCTTTTATTATTTGTCAACTAAATCAGCAACTTTGTTTGCAATGAAAACGCAGCAATCAACACATGGGGATTTATCTTCACCATTATTTGTTATCTTGCCACACATTACAGTGCCGTATTCCTTTTTGAATGTGTTGAAGATTTCTTTGGCGTTGTCCTTGATTGTTGGAATGTCATCATTGAGAAGACCATTCGCCATCAGTGCGCCGGTTACCGCACCGCAGGTTCCCTCATCAAATGTTCCTCCCATTCCGCCGGCAAAACCTGAAGCCAATTTTCTCATGTCCTCCTGTGAAATCGGATAATCGGCAGTTTCACAAAGTCCCATCAATGTTGATTCTGAACAACTTAAGAATGTTCTGTATTCTCTGATTTTTGCTTCGAGTATTTCCTTGTCAAGTTTCATAATGCAATCTCCACGAATCTGTTAATTAATTATATTAATTAAGAATTTAATATAATTATTTGTTAAAAAAATTGTGAGTTGATAAAAATTATACATCCAAGACCAAGTCCAATTGCGGCAACTCTTTACACATTGAGAGATATGAACGTTGATGTTATTGTCATGCATGGGCCTACAGGCTGCTGCTTTAGAACAGCAAGGCTTTTAGAAGGTGATGGAGTCCGTGTCGTAACTACTGGCATGTCTGAAAATGATTTTATTTTAGGTGCCGGTGAAAAACTAGTTGATACACTGACTGAAGCATATGATGCATTCAAGCCTAAATTGATGGGCATAGCAGGAACCTGTGCAAGCATGATCATTGGTGAGGATTTAAAGGAAGCCATTGCAACTGCAGACTTGCCATGTACAGTCATTCCTGTTGAATCCCATGGAGGGTCAGGTGAAGGCGACAACACTGTCGGGGCAATCATGGCATTGGATGCTGCCGTTGAGGCGGGAGTAATTCCACGTGAAGAGTCAGACAGGCAGATTGAAATGCTTGAAAAGGCAACTGAAGTTGAAAAGACTCGGGGAATGGCTCAAGGGAAATATATTAAACCTAACTTTGGCGATTCAAAGGAAACTGTGGCAAAAACTGTTGTCAAAGCCCTAAAGGATAATAAAAAAGTTGCTTTTGTTCTCAATGTCAAAAAGGAAACTTCCTATCTGTTTGCAGATATTGTCAATTTTGATTATGAAAAAATCAATCCGGACAACAAGCCGATTTTTGTAGCAAATCTCGATGAAAACATCGGACTTCCAAGAATCAGGCAGCATGCGGTTAATATTAAAAATCAGCTTGATATTGAACCTGATTTCATAACCGGCGGTCTTGATGAGTATCCGATAACTGCAAATAATGCGGCTGAATACCTAAAGGGTAGGGATTTGGGCATGATTGTCGTATTTGGTGTTCCTCATGCATTTCCAATCGAAGACTTTGAAATTGAATCTGTTGCGGTGACTGATGGTCCTAGGTTGGTTCAGCCTTTAAGAGAGTTGGGATACACTCATGTTGTTGCAGAGCTTGATGCACACTCAAAAACTCTTGGTACTGATGAGATAGTGTTTTCAGACTTTGGCGGAATGATTAGGTCAGCTATTGGGTGGTTGGACGAATGATAACAATTATCGATTATAAGAGCGGAAACTTGAAAAGCATTTCCAATGGATTTAAGAAAATCGGCGCCGAATTTCAAATCACTGACGATAAGGAAATTATTGCTGAAAGTGATTATCTGGTGTTGCCTGGTGTTGGAGCCTTTGGAAGTGCAATGGAGAATTTAGAACCATTTAAAGATGTTATTTATGAGCATGTTGAGGCGGACAAACCCTTTTTAGGAATATGTCTTGGCCAACAGGTATTGATGAGCGAAAGTGAAGAAACACCTGGCGTTAAGGGATTGGATTTATTTAAAGGAAATGTTCAAAAATTGCCTGAAGGCGTTAAGATACCTCACATGGGATGGAATAAGTTAAAGGTCACAAACGACTCACCTATACTTGAAGGCATAGACGGAGAGTATTTTTATTTTGTTCATTCTTATCATGTAATTCCCGATGATGATGAAATCATTGCGGGAACTTGTGATTATGGAGGCAGTGTTGTAGCAAGCTTAAATCAAAATAATCTGTTTTCAACACAGTTCCATCCGGAAAAAAGCAGCAAAGCAGGATTGAAAATCTTAAAAAATTTCACTAACTTGGAGATATAAACTATGGATATTGAAGGATTTGTAAGGGCTAGAATTGATGATTACTCCTATGATGAATTGGCTGATATTTTAGCGGTACGAATAAGGGAATATAAAAACATTTCACAGGATAATTCAGTTGAAATGGCAAAGGCAGTAATTGATGAAGTTTCAACTACATTAAAGTTGAATGAAAGTGATGATGAATTTTTAAAGGAAATCGTTGACATCAATGCATCAGACGTGCGGATGGGAGAGATGGGAGTAGGTTCCCGTGGGGCGGGAGACTTTTTTGTCCACAGAAAAATCGCAGAAATCGTAGCATCCACAGATACGGCTTCACTTGTAAATCCGTCAGAACAGGACGATGGAGGAGTTGTTAAGGCACCTGTTGCAAACGATGAGGTTTATATTACAACAGCAGTCGACGGAATCCACTCTAGATTAAGCGAATATCCATTCTTAGGCGGTTTTCATGTTACAAGAGCTACTTTAAGGGATGTCTGTGTTATGGGGGCCGACCCTGTTGCAATTTTAAGCGATGTCCACCTTGCAGATGATGGAGATGTTGCAAAGATTTTTGACTTTACCGCAGGTGTTGCAGCTGTTTCAGAGCTTGTTGATGTTCCGATTGTTGCTGGCTCCACATTGCGTGTCGGCGGAGACATGGTTTTGGGTGACAGATTCGTTTCAGCCGTTGGAAGTGTCGGAGTTTCACCATATCCTCCAACCGCAAGAAAAGGCGCAACCGAAGGAGACAAAATCCTTTTGACTGAAGGTTCAGGAGGCGGAACAATAACAACTACCGCTTTATACAATGGTTTCTTTGATGTGGTGTGGGATACAATGAACGTTAACTTCGTTCAGGCTTCACATGCGCTTTTCGAATCAGACCTCGTGAAGGATGTCCATGCGATGACTGACGTGACAAACGGTGGCCTTAGAGGTGACGCTCATGAGATTTCCAATACGACCGGTGTTGGTCTTGAGTTTTATGAAAAGGAAATCAGAGACATGGTGGCTCCTAATGTATTAAACATGCTTGAGACATTGAACATCGACCCATTGGGCGTTTCAACCGATTCATTGATGCTCATTGTACCTCCGGAAATTGTCGGCGATATCAAAAAGGCAGTAGGCAAATATGATGTTGCAATATCCGAAATCGGTGAGGTCAACAATTCCGGCGAACCGATTCTAATCAAGGAAGATGGTTCAAATGAAAAGCTGGTCCCATTGTTCAGGGAAGCCGCATATACCAAAATCAAAAAACTGGTTGGTGATACAACCCCTGAAGACTTTGAAGAAATGAAGGAAAAAGTTCAAAAGGCTTCAGATGCTGCAATAGCTAAAAAAGATAAGGTAATTGAATATGTAAGGGGAAATTAAATCTCCTTTTTCTATTTTTTTCAGTGATGTGATTTTACACAAAGGCACACATGCGCACTTCAAAATTTTTTATAAATTTCAACATCCAATAATAGGTCATGTTAGACAACAAGGGATCTTTTTATATAATTGATGCAATTCTTGCAATATTTTTGCTTCTAATCGTATTTTTGGTTGTTAATGCGGCAATATCCATGCCTACAGCTGATTATTCGTACCAAAGTAAGGATATTCGAACTGCACAGGATGTAATGGAACTGTTGAGTGGCAAAATAGATTTTCATGACCAAAGTTTTCTAGGAAAAATTTCGAATATTCTGGAAGAAGATGAAAATTCAAAGGAATCCATAAGGGAAGTTTCAGAGATTTCCAAAAGCAAGCTGGATTCGTATAACCTTAAAAATTATCAGTTTAGAGAAAACAATGTTTTGAAAGGTAAAGTTTTAGCATCTAATGGAGACTATAGCAAAGCAGACAATGTTAATGTGGCTGCGCGGACATACGGCGAGTATTCATATACATTGTCAATAGGGTAATTATAAATAGTATAAAAATTATATGATTAATTGTTATCTTATTTTGTCCTGCCCTGGTGGTGTAGTTTGGATAACACATGGGACTGCGGATCCCATTCCCCGGGTTCAAATCCCGGCCAGGGCACTTATAATTTCCGTGATTATTATGTTAAATGCTAATACTTATGTTACTTCCCAAAAAGGAATTGGGGGAACAATTAGAAACCGATATGAAGATTTTTATGTTGAAGAAATTCCAGAAGTCATTCCTGCAGGTGAGGGT
>CADBHR010000092.1 GCA_902794475.1 uncultured Methanobrevibacter sp.
CTGCATGTGCTGCTAAATTAGCACAAGAAGCAAGAGAAATCGAAAAAGCAAATGATACTGTTTTAAGAACCCCTCACATGAAAGAAGGAAACCCAGGTTCTAAAACAGACTTAATTTCAAAACCAGAATAAGTAGTATTCTTACTACTTTTATTTTTTTCTTTTTTTAAACCGACCATCATTAACCGATAACTGATTTTTAACATATTGCACCCAAATCCGAAATTAACATTTAGTTAAATTAATAACTAAAAAATTAAATAGATAATATTAATCTTGGATGAGGTGTTATTTTGAAAATTTATAAAATTTTAATGGTTTGTATTCTTCTGATAATGATGGTTGGCACAGTAAATGCAGCGGACAATGCAGCAGTTCAAAATGACACTGAAACCATTGATGATTCATCTGACACATTAAACGGTGCCTCCTGCAATGGAGATGACTTTAATATAACTCAAAATGAAAGAGATGAAAACACATTGAATTCAAACAGCATTGAAGATTATGAAGAAATCCCCTATGACAACAAATACTATCTTTTCAGGGGCGACTGCTGGACCACAAACAACAATTTTGAATCAAGTGTATCAGTCACCAGCGAAACTCCTCGTGACCTGACCGTTACCGGAACCTTCCGTACAGAAAACGACCTTATCGGATTGTACTGGAATTCAAAAGATCCGATTCAACATCCATATATAAGCTACGGAAATCGCAGCGATTATTCTAACGTGACACTTGACTTTGATTATGAGATGACAGGATGCATGGATTTTTCAAACAGCAGAATAAACATCATAATTGCTGCAAATACCGGAGAAACATATTTCCTCACAATGAACCGGTTTATTGAAAACAACCACCTCAGCATAGATTTCAATAATTTAACATTGCTGCCGGGAAATTCCTATCTGGACAGGAACGGGCAAGGAATAATCGTTGATAGAGAAACAAAACTGGATGTAACAAACCTGAAATACATCATGCTTTCATTACTGCCTATAAATTTCGTTGAAGACTACTCCCAGTATAGAATTACTGAAAATGAAAACTTCACCTGTAAAATATTTAACATAACCGTCGGCAATGGAGAAATCGGTAACGAGCAATTGCCCTTAGACCCTCATCAGTACAGACTTTGTGAAGGATATGACGATATCTATAATCTTAATCCGATGAGAATCAGCAAGGAAATGAGAAAATTAGGTTATGTTGGCTGGGTTGACCTATACATTGGTGCTTCATATTTCTATGAGAAAAGCGGCATTGCCGGAGACGTGATTACAGATATGAGTTTCAACCACAACAGAACTGAAAAAATGGTCCTGGATAAAGATGTGCCTTTAAACACCGCATTTAGGGCCTGGCTAGATTGCTATTCCCGTGAATTGAAAAAAAATGGTGTTGAAAATCTCATCATCAGCCTTTCCATGGAAAATATGCAATGCCCTCAAAGCTGGAGACAAATGGATGCAAACGGCAATTTTGCCATGACCGGATGGAGCCCTTCAACATTCTTTTACAGTCCATGCCATGAGGATGTCATTCCATATATGCAGAGGGTAAGTGAAGCATGTCTGGACATTATTGTAAGCAATGGATTCAGACCTATTCTGCAGATGGGAGAATCCTGGTGGTGGTGGAATGAGAATCAATGGCCAATGCCGTCCCCATGCTTCTATGACAATTCAACAAAAGCGAAATATTTGGCCGAACATGGCACCGCCATGCCCGAATATGACAATGTATGGAACAGCAAATACAACAGGACAGTCATAAACTGGCTGAATCAACAGCTGGTACATTACAGCGATGCCCTTCGTGAAGTCGTCAAGGGCGATAAGTACAGCGACGGATTATATCTGGCCTTGTTCTTCCCGCCAAGCGTTACCGATACAGATAGAGTTCCTCCAATGATGATAGATGCAAATTACCTGGTTGATGCATATTCACCTTCCAAACTAGACATTCTCCAGATTGAAGATTACGATTGGGTCATATATGAAAATATACATCACAGTGAGGCGTATACAATCGGTCAGGAATTGGGATTCAGTGAAGACAGACTGCATTACTTCGGAGGATTTGTCGAAAATCCTGAAAATGCGGGATTTAAAGAGGTCTTTGTCTGGGCCGGACTTCAGGTTCGAAGGGACAATAAAATTATCGGCCATGATGAAGATAAGATATTAAGCGGCTTAACACCGCCAACAATAACTCTACCTGATTTTGTGAGTGTCGATGAAAAATTTACAATTGAAATACATGTGAATGAATGGGTTAACGGTATTTTCAATGTATACGACTATGACAACGGTGAAAAAGGAACCTTGTTGGCTTCAAATGCCATAACCAATGGAATCTCATCGGTCGAACTGTCAAGCAAAATCACTGGTTTAAACAAATTTTATTTAGACTTTGATACTTCCGGCGGAGAATATCACCTGATTGATGCAGTTTATGTAATTGAAAACTCAGAAAACATCACAGCCAATCTTCCAACAGAAGTTGAAACAGGAACTGGCGTGAATATTACATTCAAAGCTCCTGACAGTCTATTTAACTACCTATTCATTTCAGTTGATGGACACGCACCTGATTACTATCCTGTGGAAAACGGCGAATTCACAACAGAGATTTCAGACCTCCCATCAGGCTATCATAAAATTTCACTGAAATACAAGGATCAAGTATCAAAAGAGGCATACTCCAATACTTTCACAGTTAATGTATGTACAAAAACAGTCATTGAAACAAACAACATGACCACCACTTATAATTCAAATGAAAAATTGATTGTCAATTTAAAAGACATCAACGGCAATGCAGTTAAAGGAAAGGAGATTGTAGTTAATTTGAACGGAACAAATCACACCGCAACAACCGATGACAACGGAAAAGCCGCATTAACAATTAATTTGAATCCTGGCAATTACGCCGCAGAAATATTATTCGCCGGAGATGAAGGTTATTTCCCTTCATCCGCAAATGTCAGCATAACCATAAATAAAGGTGGCACTCAGATAATGGCTCCAAGCATAAGCACCACATATAATGTTGCCAAAACCCTGGTTGTTACACTTAAAGATGACAAAGGAAATGTTTTGGCAGGACAAAATGTTATTGTAGATTTAAACGGCAAAGTTTACACTAAAACAACAGATGCAAAGGGACAGGTTAAGATATCCATAAATCTGCCTGTCAAACAATATCCTGTAAAAATTACATTTTCAGGAAACGACTTCTATAAATCTTCAGCAAAAACAACCAAGATAACAGTTAAGAAGGCAACTCCAAAGCTTACCGCATCTTCCAAAAAATTTAAGGCCAAAGCAAAAACCAAAAAGGTAAGTGTAACATTTAAAAACAACAAAGGCAAGGCAATGAAAAAAGTAAAACTCACCTTGAAAGTTAAAGGCAAAACATACAAGGCAACCACAAATACCAAAGGCAAAGCAACATTCAACCTTAAAAAGTTAAGCAAAAAAGGAAAATACAGTGCAGTTTTCAAATATGCAGGAAATTCAAACTATAAGCCGATAACTAAAAAAATTAAAATAATCATAAAATGAAAAAAAGAAAAGCAGTATTGATTATAATACTCCTTTTGTAGATGGAATCTGGTCATGCTCTATTTTGATTGCCTCTTTTAAAGCTTTCGCAAATGCCTTGAAAACAGCTTCTGCCTTGTGGTGGTCGTTTGCACCTTCAACTGTTCCATAAATATTCAATTTTGCGCTGGAGGCAAATGATTCAAAAAAGTGAATTATTATATCAGAGGTCATGTCTCCAATCTTTTCATTCTTGAAGTCAAGGCTCATGTTGCAGTAGCTGCGTCCGCTTATGTCAATAGCCACTGTTGAAACTGACTCGTCCATCGGAACTATTGCATGAGCCATTCTTTTTATGCCTTTCTTATCGCCAATGGCCTCCAAGAAAGCCTCACCCAAAAGTATTCCAACATCCTCTATTGTGTGGTGATCATCTATCTCAATGTCTCCGACGGCTTTTACATCCAAATCTATCATCGAATGTTTTGAAAATGACTCCAGCATGTGGTTGAAAAAGTTGACACCTGTCTGGATGTCATATTTGCCTTCGCCATCCAAATTCATACTAATTGCAATATCGGTTTCTGATGTTTTCCTTGAAACATTTGAAATTCTAGTCATAATCTTACCCATAAAATAATTAATTTTAGCTTCAATAATTTAGGCTTCTTCACCCGGACGTATAATTTTAATACAGTCTGTAGGGCATTCCATGGCACATAGTGTACAAACATGACAATATCTTAAATCCAATATACGTGCAACCCTACCAACCTTCCAAATTTTAGCAGATTTGGGACAAATCTCAGCACAGTTTCCACATCCAATACATTTATCTTCATCGACTAAAATTTGCAACGGCATAATATCACCTTATAATTTTAAAGTAGCAACAGACATTGCCTTAAATCCTATATAAACTTCTTTACCAATATTTAAACTCAATTCTTTTTCTGCAGACACTGTAATGTCACAGCACAATGTAACTCCACCGACATTGATTTTGACACGTATAATTTCTCCTTCAAGCCTCATTTCAACAATCTGTCCTTTCAGGATATTACGTATACTTGATGTTTGCGGCTCCAACATTAAAAATATATTATCATAACTAATCAGGGCCAATATCTCATCGCCGATTTCATAATTCCTGTTCAATGGCGCATTGATTTCAAACTCATCATTCTTGATAGTCATCACGCCTTTGGCGTCATTGATATCCACTATTGTGGCTTCGATTTCATTGACATCCTTGTGAAGCTCCATGATGGCATTGATCTTTTTGCATTCCTTTAAAATGGAGTATCCCTCATCGGTCAGGGAAGTTCCTCCGCCCCCACCTTTTCCGCCTTTGGTGGTGCTTACAACCTTAACATCAAGAGTGGATTCTATCTTATCAATATAATTTAAAGCAGTTCTGTAAGAAACATTAATCTCCTTAGCAGCTGCTGTTAGGGAACCTGTCTCTAAAATAGATTCAAGTAAAGCATATTTTTTACTGTCAAGCAAAAATGAATTGCCGTCTACATTAATTTTATATTCAACACCTGCACTAACATCAGTCATTATAAATCCCCCGAAATATAACAATAATATTTTTATAAATTATATTTAAATAAGTTTCCTATTTGAATTAGATTGAGATGTTCGAAAATAATTTCAAGAAAAAATTCACATCGCTGAAATCAGTCTCTAAATTCCAATCTTTCAACAAAATTCAAGAGTTTATTAATGATTTTTGATAAAGGACCGAGATTATTTGAAAAGTCCCTTAAACTTTCTATATCGTCCTTTTGGAAGAACTTGACCAAAATCAATGAAAAGAAATAGACAACCATGCACACAACGATGCCTGGGAATAGCCATAGTGTGCTCTTTGGAATGAAAAATGCCACTACACCCATTATCAGTGAGGCAACAATTATCTTAACAATGGACATGGTAGGAGCCTTTGTCTTTGTGAGTCTGAATACGAAATATACACACGGAATCATCATCAGCAAACATGCAATACTGGTTGCAAGGGATCCTCCTGCAATGCCCATAATCGGAACCATGACCCAGCTCAATGCGCCTGTGACAATTGCTCCGCCAACTAAAATATACATTGGAATTCTAGGGTTTCCTATACCCTGAATGATACTGGTTGAAATTGCAAATATTGAATAAAAAGTCATACCGATTGACAGAATTGCCAATGCTGATGCCCCGGCAATATATGCAGGATTTTTAAAGTATAGAAGCGCCAGAGTAGGAGTTGCAAACAATGCAAGGCCGACACACATCGGCACAACAAATAAAAGTGACAACTTATATGCTTCGGAAACGTATTTCTGCAGGGAAGAAATGTCTTTAAGCTTAAAGGCTTCGGATGAAGCAGGCAAAATAGTAGTTGCAATGGAAATTGAAATGATTAAAGGTAAACGGGAAATTGGATCTGCCGCTGCGAAAAAACCGATGTCGTTAAAAGTCAAAAACTTACCCATTACAATGGTACAAATGTTATAAATAAGCATTTCCGCAATGGCTGTGATGATGACCGGTATTGAAAACTTGACTAATGTTGTTGCAAGCTTCAATTCGTCACGTCTTGTGAATACAAAGTCATCACTTGCTTTTGGAATGTATTTGCCCATGTGAAACTTAAAAATATAAACTGCCGCAACAACGGATAATGAATAACCTAAAACAGTACCCCACAAAGCTCCAATAGTAGAAAGGCCTATCAGAACAAATGCGGTAGCGAACAAAATCATACAAAGCTGCTCAACAGCACGGGTATACACAATATACTCCATCTTATAGACGCCCTGAAACGCCCCTCTAAAAGCGCCCACAATCACACTGAATGGAGTGATTAAACCAACAATCTGCAAAGGTATCAATGCAGCAGGCTTTTGCAAATAATTATAAGCCAAATAAGGAGCCACAACAAATATCATCAGCACTCCAAAAAACAATCCTAAAAAAATCATTATCTTCAAGGCCGTATAAATAGTTTGACGGGCCATATCCTTTTCATCAATCGCCTCATATTCAGCAACATATTTTGCTATCGCCGGAGGAAGTCCACCTGCAGATAATGTCTGGAAAATTCCTTGGAAAGGCAGGGTAATTCCTAAAATACCATAGGCAGTAGGACCTAAAAGTATAGCCATTAAAAAACGATAAATATAACCTCCCAAACGGAAAATTATATTTCCTATGAAAATTATCAGACTACCTCTTACCAACTTATTTGCCATGATATAACCTAAAAAGAGTTATTACATATATGTAACTTAATTTTACTATTTAAATGTACTTATTTAAGAAATTTTCAAACTCCCTAAGAGTCCTATCCAATGACTCCATACCATAAGAATCATTTCTTATTTCTTCAATTGAGTCCTGTGACCAGAAAGAAGCCCCCAGATTGGAACCGAAAGGCCCTCCGCTTACCGGTATAATGCCGTGTATCATGAAATATGTGATGTTTGCCAGATGGGCAAAATCCTGTCCTCCTGTACGGTCGCCTCCAACGACAATGCTCATTCCTATCTTACCCCTTAAGATATTATAATCGATTGCCTCAAGGGCACGTGTCCTATCCATTATTATCGAGAGATTTGCTGAAACGGATCCTGACTGTACGGGAGTGGCCAAAATTATTCCATCCGCACTTTGGAGGTTTTCATAGACTTCCCCCATATCATCCTGGATGATACATTTTTTGTTTTCCAAACAGTAATCGCAATGAAGGCACGGCTTTAAATCTTTATTATTGCATGTAAACATTACAGTTTCACAATCAAGCTTGTCCAATGCCTGTGTTAAAACATATTCGGTAGTGCTATTTCTAGGACTTGCACAAATTCCAAAGACTTTCATGAGAATAGTTTTAGATTAATCGGTTAAAATAATTTGTGAAAAAAAGAAAGGAAAAATAGAGAAGTTAATCCCTATTTTTTAACGGTTATTTTAACCTTTTTGACAGATTTGTTAAAGTATTTGTCACCTTTGTAAGTAACTTTAGCAGTATATTTGCCTTTTTTGGTTAACTTTTTAAGATTAAAGGTTGCTTTACCTTTGGCGTTTGTAGTTGCTTTGTAGGTTTTACCTTTAACTTTTAAGGTGAGTTTTACTTTTTTCATTGCTTTGCCTTTATTGTTCTTTAAGACAACACTGTATTTTTTAGATTTCTTTTTAGCTTTAAAGGTAGCTTTTTTAGCAGTCAATTTAACATTGGCCTTTTTAACAATCACTTTAGCGCTAGCAGTTGATTTGAGGTAATTTGCATCACCATCAAAAGAAATACTTGCACTGTAAGTTTTTGGAACCAAATTAGATGGAATAGCTAAGGTAGCTTGACCATTTGCATTAGTATTTAATACTTTTTTAGCGCCGTTTAAAACAATGGTTACTTGAGCATTAGCAACCGCATTTCCATTACTGTCTTTTAAGGTGACAACAAGGTTCTTATTAGTGTTGTAAACTGTTGTTACTGCTGGAGCAGCAATAGCAGTTGGAGCTTTTTGAGTGGTCACAATGATTTGTTGTAAAGCCACAATAGTGGAACCAGTAGCTACAAATGAAATGTTGTTGGTGTTTTTAACTGAATCGGTAATATCTAAAGTGAATAGGTCAGTTGTGGAAGAAGTTCCGCTCCAAACATTCTCATTTAAAACACCATTAAATACGATATTTCCTTCCTTGTCCTGAGCACTAGCAGCAAAAATGTATAGTTTTGCAGTGTCTGCAATAGCGGCCACATTAATTGTTGAATCTGATTTAACTTCTCTTCCGGCAACATTATTTGAAGTTCCTGCAAGCAAATCAGCACCATTTGAAATATATACATTTCTAA
>CADBHR010000093.1:0-12927 GCA_902794475.1 uncultured Methanobrevibacter sp.
AGTTCTTTTGACTTCAGGTATGCCTGCATTTTCCAAATCACTTCAAATCTTAAACAGTGTTGTCGAAGCTATCGAAGAGGAAAGAGAAGATAAGGCTTAATTCTTCTCTTATTTTTTTAGCATTCTGTGTTATATAACATTTAACCTATAAAATCTGATAGACCATCTCACCTATAAAAAACAGGATAAACAAAATCATTCCTATATTTAAATACACTGTTTTAAACGGATTTTTCAAATTGATTTGTGTTTTTGAACCATTGAATCTTGCCTTTTTAATTTTGGTGAGTCCATAAAGTCCAATTATTAAAAAACTTAATATGATTACAGCATATCCTATTATTATCACGGCATCAATAGGATTTGGGTTTATTTGGATATTTGTAACTGAATTTGCAAGGATTAGGCTTACGACTGACCCCATAATGTTGACAATTGCATGCAGGATTATGGTGTATGTTATCTTTCCGGTCCTGATGTAGACATATGCGAAAAACCCTCCCATCAGGAATGCATAGAAGAACTGGTTCAGGTTTCCGTGGAAAAATGCAAATTTGCACCATATTTTATTGTTCTGTCAATTAAAAATTTCCTGAAAAGGATTTCTTCACATATCGGAGCGAATATACTGATTATCACCAGATTAATCCAAATGTTTGCGCTGTTGATCAGTTCCTGAACGGGATTTGCAATATCGTTTTGAATTGCGCCGCTCAAAAGCATTGTAATAATCAAACCGGCTGTGTTTCCAATCCACATTAACGTTATGGTGATTCCAGTGTAAAGTATGAATGTTTTTGCACTGACGCCTGCCTTTTCGATTTCAACGTCATCCAGTTTTTTCATAAGCCAATAGAAGATTGGAAACGGAAGGATATAATTGCATAGTGATGATATTACAGTCACTATGTTTATGTCGTGCAGATATTCCGGATTTGTCACGGAAATGATGTTGACCAGGATTATCTGAAGTACTATTGCCATTATGCCAAGTATCAGGTAATTTGCCCCTATTTTTGAGAAAAACTTTTTATGAATGTTCAATTTTTCACCTATATTCATAATTAAAATTTTTAAAATATAAATGTTGTTGTAATTTTTTGCATGCGAGTGTTTTTTCTAAAGTTTTTATACCATTAAAACATAATTTAATATGTATAAAAAAATTTTTGATTAAGTGATTTAATGTTTGATAATTATAAGAATAAGTTTGTTCCATTGATTTTGCCAATCTGCATAATCATCTTCTGGTATCTTATTACAGAAGGATGGGGCATCGTCAATCCATACATCCTTCCGGGTCCGATTACAGTCTGTCAGTCCGCATGGGAGTTAATATTAAATGGAAAGCTTCTAACAAATACTCTTGATACTTTATATAAGGTATTTGCCGGTTTGATTTTAGCGGCTGTTGTTGCCATTCCTTTAGGAATCCTTCTTGGATGGTATAAGACTCTGGAAGACATTGCAACTTTGGTAATCAGTGTATTAAGGCCAATTCCTCCTGTTGCATGGATTCCATTTTCAATTCTTTGGTTTGGAATAGGAATGTTTCCTGCAGTTTTCATTATTTTTATGGGTTGCGTATTTCCGATATTGGTCTATACAATTGATGGAGTTAAAAGAACTGACAAGGTTTTAATTGAATCAGCTCAAACATTGGGTGCAAGCGATTGGAACGTTTTGAAAAGGGTAATCTTGCCTTCAACAGTTCCATATATTGTTTCAGGTTTGAAAGTTGGAATCGGTATCGCTTTGATGTGTACCATTTCAGCCGAAATGGTTGGTTCAAGCAGCGGTTTAGGTTATATGATTTTGACAGCAACCAGTCTGTTTGATCCAGGTACAACAGTTGTTGGTATGTTAGATATTGGGTTAATAGGCATTATTTTTGACTATATATTTACTAAAATCCAAAATAGGATATTCTGGTAGGTGTTAATGTGTCAATTGAAGTAAAAAATATTAATAAATCTTTTAAAAGTAAAAAAACAGACAATCTATCAGTTTTAGAAGGCATTAATCTACATATTGATGATGGGGAATTTGTTTGTCTTTTAGGTCCTTCAGGATGTGGAAAAACCACTCTATTAAGATTAATCGCAGGTCTTGACCAGCCTAGCTCCGGCGAAATCATTGCCAATGGTGATAAGGTGGATAAGCCATCCGGAGACAGGGCTGTAATTTTTCAGCAATATTCACTGTTCCCATGGTTAACTGTCCTGCAGAATGTGACATTTGGTTTGGAGATGACCAAAAAGGAATCTAAAGAAGAAAATATTGCTGCGGCCGAGAGGTACCTTACAAGTGTCGGTTTAATTGACTTTAAGGATAGCTATCCTCATGAACTTTCAGGTGGTATGAAGCAAAGGGTTGCAATTATCAGATCTCTGCTTAATCATTCACCAATCCTTCTCATGGATGAGCCGTTTTCTGCATTGGATATGCAAAATAGGCACAAGCTTCAAGAACAGCTCATCGGGGTTTGGAAGAGATTTGAAAACACAATAGTTTTCGTAACCCACGATGTCGATGAAGCCGTATATCTGGCTGATAAAATTGTCATCATGGGCAAAAACCCTGGAAGAATTGAAAACGTTGTTGAAGTGGATATGGAAAGGCCGAGAAAAAGAGATTCACAGGAATTCATCGCACTTCAGGACTCAATTGTTGAAAACTTAGATATGGGAGACTAGTTATATTTTAGCTATTAATGTCCCATAATTTCCATTTTTTATTCCATTATAAACATAATCCATCGCTTTAAAACAAGAATCCATTAAAGAATTTTCTTTTGCTAAATATGCAGTTATTGCAGATGACAGATTACATCCTGAACCGTGTAAGTTTTCGGTTTCAATCAAATCCTGTTTTTTGACTGTTATTTCATTATTGACATTGATTACATTAATTCCGTCCAAATGCCCTCCGGTGATGAAGCAGTTGCAGTCAATAAGTTCAGTTGCTTTGATGGCATCCTCTTTGTTATTGATGTTAATTCCGCTTAGCTTTTCGGCTTCGCTGACGTTTGGTGTGGTTAGTATTGATTTTGGAAGCAAATATTTATTGAAAGCATCGGCTATGTCCTCTTTTGTCAAATTTCCACCTGAAGTTGCAACCATTACTGGATCCACCACAGCTTTCAAGTCATATTCCTTAACCTTTTCAGCTACAAGTTTGATTATTTCCGGTGAGTATAGCATTCCTGTCTTGATGAATTCCACATCATATGCATCCATTACGGAATATATCTGCTCTTCAATATATTCCGGTGAAACTGGCTGGGTTGAGAAAAATTCATAGGGATTTTGTGATGTCAGTGCGGTTACGATGCCTGTTCCGTAAACTCCAATGGCCTGAAATGTTTTTAAATCAGCAAAAATGCCTGCGCCTCCTGATGGGTCAACGCCTGCAATGCTCATCACTATCATCTAATCATCTCTTGTGACTTTCAGACGTTCTGACCCACGGAATGACTCAACATTAACCTTAAGCTCCTTCAAATATTGTCTTGTATGGGTTTTTTTGCCGTGAATCATGATTTCACCCAAATCCTCAGTGGTATTGACATCCAATGCCATGAAAAATGAATCATGAACCTGAGGATTCAATTTTTTTCTTTCTGCAGCCTGAAGGTGCTCTTCATAACTGAATCCTTCATATCTTGTGCGGATGGCCATAGGTTTCATAATTATCATATTGGTTCCGCCGCCTTTGGATGGAACAATGATGAAATCAAGGCTTTTGGATGCGTCAATCAGCATCTGAACATTTGTTTTGCCAATCAATGGAATGTCTGAAGGAACTATAATTACCTTTCTTGTTTTTCCTTTGCATATTTTCATTGCCTGTGTCAGGGCCTTGTTCAGGTTGGAATTGTCATTTTCCTGAATTGTATTCACATTCAAACTTTCCGCATAGCTTAACACGTCTTCATCACGGCTTATGATGAAAATCTTGTCCACATGCTTTTTTAAGGTATCGGTTACGTCCCGAAGCATGGCTTTTAAAAGATTTTCCCTCTCTTCTTCAGATAAAAATGGAGAAAGCCTGGTTTTTGCATTTTTGAATGTGGTTACTGGGATTATCGCATAAATGTTGTCCATATTATCACTAGTATGTTTTGGCAATTAAAGCAATGTATTTGGCATCTTTTCCGCTGGCTATGCATTTGCCTTCAGAGACTTCTTCCTGAATGCCTAAAACGTCATAGCCTGTTTTTTCCTCGATTTCATGGCCGATGTCCTCATCTCCGCACCAGTAGAACTTGACGACATTTCCTGATTCCACTAGTTCTGGAATTTCATCAAGGGTATTGGCGAATTTGACATGTTCCTCTTGGAAATCCCATGCCTGTGCAGAGAGGTTTTCAGAAGATTTGTCCAATAAATCAATTACATTATCCACTAAATCGTCATCCAATTTTATTTCAATCTTTTCTCCTTCGTCACGTCTCATTGCAACGGTGATATTGTTTTCCAGGTCTCTTGGTCCAAGTTCAAGTTTGACAGGTGTTCCTCTAAGTTCCCAGTCGTTGAATTTTTTGCCGGGCCTGATGTCCCTGTCATCCAGCTGGACTCTCAATCCTGCTGCCTCTAACTGCTCTTTGATTTGTGAGCATTTTGCAAGAACTTCCTCTTTGCCTTTCTTGAATAGGATTGGGATTATGGTAACCTGATTCGGTGATACTTTTGGTGGTAAGCGTAATCCTGTTTCATCTCCATGAATTCCAATGACTGATGCGATAACCCTGTCGGAAACTCCTGCACAGGTCTGATAAACAAATTTGTGTTCTCCGTCCTTGTCTTCAAAGGTAATATCAAATGTTTTTGCAAAGGTCTGGCCCAAATTGTGTATTGTACCTATTTGCAGGGTTTTTCCGTTTGGCATTATGACATCAAAGGCCATTGTATAGTCTGAACCAGGGAACTTGTCCCATTCAGGCCTTTTGGAGATTAAATATGGGATTCCCAAATCATCAAAGAATTCCTTATACATTTCAATGAAGTCCTGGATTTGCTCGTCGGATTCCTCTTTGGTTGCGTGTGCGGTATGGGCTTCCTTGAAGGTAGTGATTTCCCTTACCCTGATTAGAGGTCTGGTATGTTTTGTTTCGTATCTGAAAGTGTTTACAATCTGATACATCTTGATTGGCAGGTCAATGTGTGTCCTGATCCATAATGAATACATCGGATAGATTGCGGTTTCACTGGTTGGCCTTAAGGCCAGCTGTTCGTTCAATTCAGTCTGTCCGCCTTTTGTTACCCAGTATACCTCATCTTCAAATCCCTTAACATGTATTCCTTCCTTTGCAAGTTCAGTTTCAGGAACAAGCATTGGGAACAGTACCTCATCATGGTCCTTATCCAATAAATTTTTAATAATGTTCATTGAATGCTTCCTTATCTGAAAACCGTATGGTCTCCAAACGGCCATTCCTTTAATAGGATATCTTGAATCAGTTATGTCTGCTTGTTCTAAAATGTCATGAAACCATTCGTCAAAATTTTCCACCATATCACCTAAAATAATTTTTTATAATATTAAATTATCTGTTTTTAATAAGTATTTAATAAGTATTAAACTTATTTAAAGAAAGTTATTTATAATTGCCACTTAAATATATATTAATGTATAATTAACATTTAGGAGATATCATGAGCAACAGGAGAATACAGATGCCCCGTGAAGTTTACATTGATCCGGGCATTATAAAAGATACTGGTGAGATTTGCAAATCTTTGCATTTGGATAAAAAGATTTTAATCGTTACAGGCAACCATACATTTGATGTTGGTGCAAAACCTGTAATGGAAAGCCTTGAAAAGGAAGATATTGAATTTGATGTTATCAAAGTTGACAGGGCATCTTATGAATCAATATCTGAAGTTGAAGAATTGATTACTGCGGACACTACAGTTTTAGGTGTTGGCGGAGGGAAGGTCATTGATGTGGCCAAGCTATCTTCATATAATCAGGGTGTCTATTTTGTATCCATGCCAACAACTGCTTCTCATGACGGTATCGTATCTCCTTTGGCATCAATCAAAAACCCTAACACTTCCATATCAGCAACTGCACACTCCCCGATAGCGGTCATTGCGGATTCCGAAATTCTTGCGCAATCCCCATTCAGGCTTTTGGCCGCAGGATGTGCGGATTTGATTGCAAACTTCACTGCCATCAAGGATTGGGAATTGGCACATAGGTTGAAAAACGAATCCTTTTCGGAGTCTGCCGCTGCATTGTCAATAATGTCAGCTCACCTGATTACCGACAACATTGCCAATATCAAACCTAATCTTGAGCCTAGTGCAAGAATAGTCATGAAATCACTTTTCAGCGGCGGAATGGCAATAAGCATCGCAGGTTCATCAAGGCCTGCAAGCGGATCTGAGCATCTATTTTCACATGCGCTGGATAAGATTCTCGACAAGCCTGCACTTCACGGCGAGCAATGCGGTATCGGAACAATAATGATGATGTATCTGCATGGAGGGGATTGGAAGGCAATAAGAAATTCTCTAAAGGCCGTACAGGCTCCTACCACTGCAAAAGAATTGGGCATTGCTGAAGAGGATATTATTGAAGCGTTGATGATGGCTCATGAAATCAGGCCTGAAAGATATACTATTTTAGGAGACAATGGAATTTCAAAAGATGCTGCTTATGAATTGGCTTATAAAACAGAGGTGATTTAATGATAACAGTGAAGACTGCAGATTTAAGTCATCCTGTATTGGAAACCTGGAAAAGAATAGGAAGTATGTTGTAACTGAAGTAAAGGAAAACGAACAGAACTGTCCTATACATGCAGAAGGTAAGGTAATTCCTGTTGAGGTTGACAGAGCCGAAATAGACATATTAACCCCTTCAAAAAACATTTTTGAAGGATCAACATTTACATATAATGCTCCTGACTGCGATGAAAACTGCAATTATCATGATTTGTGTTTCCCTGAAGGTTTGATTGAAAACGACAAATGCATTGTATTGGAGAACAATGGAAAGCATAAAGGGGAATGCAAGAAAGGTTTAAAACTTAATAACTTAACTTTAGGATTTGTGATTTAAATGAAGGATACTAGTAGCAATAGCTCTTCTAAAATGAATGCAGGATACAAAGCTGCAGAATATGTCGAAGATGGAATGGTCTTAGGACTTGGAACAGGTTCAACCACACACTTTTTCATTGAAAAGGTGGGCATGAGAATCAGGGATGAAGGAATAAGCGTGATGGGAATTCCAACATCATTCCAGTCATTGCTTAAGGCTAAAGAGTGGAACATTCCGATAACCACACTTGAAGAGCATGACATCGACCTGTCAGTAGATGGTGCGGATGAAGTCGATTCAGATTTTAATCTGATTAAAGGTGGAGGAGCTGCCCACACTAAAGAAAAGATTGTTGATTATGCCGCAGATAAATTCATAGTTATTGTAGATGAATCCAAAGTCGTTGATGAATTGGGAAATTTCCCTGTTCCTGTTGAAGTGCTTCCGGATGCATCAAGAATGGTTATTAAGGAACTTGAAGATATGGGAGCTAACTGTGAGATAAGGATGGCCCAAAGAAAGGACGGACCTGTAATAACCGACAACGGTAACTTTGTAATTGACGCCAAATTCGATAAAATCGATTCCCCTTCACATATGGAGATTGACTTGAATACAATTCCTGGTGTAGTTGAGAATGGCATCTTTTCTCAGATGGTTGATAAAGTAATTATCGGAACTGATGACGGCACAAAAGAGTTATAGTGATAACATGCCAATGTTTGACATTCTGGATATGAGGGATCTACTATATAAGGTTGCCATAGTCTTTGGTGGTCTGATAGCGTTTTACGGTGTTTTGTGGCTGCTTGTGACACTGGGAATAATTCCAGCAATCATTGCTGCAGTATTTCCTCAATTGGTCCTGATAATTATAGGATTATTCATTATTTACATCGCTTTTAATCGTAAAAACAAATATTAGGGCACGGTCTAGATTTGTCTGTAAAAATATAAAATCAAATAATCTGTAAAATTTTACAGACTCTTTTTTTTTAAAATCATTAAGTGTTTTCAAAAATATAATCTTATCAAAAAACATTTTATGACTTTTTCACTAAAATAATAATATGAAGAAATTCTTGAAATATGTGTTAAGGCCACATTGGAAACTTATTATCATTATACTCATATTGTCAGGATTTCAAACTTATTTTCAGCTAGAGATCATTGATTTGTTTAATTCTGCTCTAAATTGTGTTAAACAAGAAAATATGGGTTTGATTTTAAACATTGGGGAGACAATGTTAGTTTACACAATGCTGTCAATGATTTGCATGCTGATTATTTCAGTAATTGCAACCAATGTATCTGCAAATTGTGCTTATGAAACCCGCAGAAATATTTTTCATATTCTGATGAATTTGCCTTCGGAGGAGGTAGGCAAGTTTAAGATTACCGGCCTGATGTCTAGAACTGCACGGGGTGTTTATACCGAACAGGGATTCATTGAAATACTTTTAAAGAATGTTTTATTAATTCCTTTTGTAGTAGCTGGAATTGCTATTTTGATTTTATTTATTCATATTCATTTTGCATTGATATTTGTTGCAGCCAATGTATTAATTTTTATAATTCTATTCTTTAAGATGAAAAAAGTTGTTGAACTATATTTCAAAGCTAAAAAAACATATGGAAGAATAAATTCATTGTTTTTGGAAAGAATAAACGAAGTGAAAAATAATATTGGACATTCAAATAAAGAAGATTTCGAGGACGCATGTGATGATTCCTATGACAAGAACATCAAATACCAATTAAACCAATATTATATTGCTCCAATATTGTTTTTGATTTTGGATGGAATCATAGTAATTCTATTGGCAATGATGAGTTTAGGATATTCCATATGCATTGACACTGTGAATATTGTTGATTCAGTAGTTATTATCCATTATCTTTTGTATTTTATAACAACATTGGCCTTCGTTCCAAAACTAATTTATAAATTTCCGAAGGCTTATGCTACTTCAGTACGTATAGAAGAAGTATTGGTTTTGGAAGATAAGATAGACACCAAAATTAAGAATAAAAAAATCAATTTTAAGAAATTTGAATTTAATAATAAAAAATCCAAAATTTCTAAAAAAATCAGCAATATAGATAGAAGAAAAACCCGAAAAAAATTCGGGCTTTTATTATCTAACTACCGCTTTAAATTCATCTTTTCATTTATATTACTTACGATTTCAACATTATGTATAGTTTATGCCCCAAAGGTTGCCGGAAACATTGTTAACCTATTTGCCGGTGGAAATACCGTTGTTGAACCGGGGGTTATATTTACAAACATTCTCTTATTGGCCATTTTGTATATTGCAGGTTATCTGTTGCAGGCGTATTCGAATAGGATTATGATATTTATCGCTGAAAAGATAACCTATAACCTAAGAATTCAAATGTATGATAAGGTAAAAAACTCAAAGATAGTTAATGAAAAGTCTGAAGGCAATATTTTAAGCAGGATAAATAATGATTTGGTGAATGTTAGGGATTTTATTACAGTTCATGCTACAGAAATTTTCGCACAACTTTTAAGCATTGCTCTAGTAATTGTATTAATATGGACGACTGACTGGAGATTGAGCATAATTTATTTCATCGCTGTCCCAATATATGCTATCTGTTTTTATTATTTTGATGCCAACTCCAAAAAATCTTATGAAGTTCATCAAGATCTCCTGGGAAATCTAATGGGATTTATAAGGGATTCCCTTGAAAATCATGATTTGATTAGATCTGAAAATCAACAGGAAAATGTTGAAAGTGACTTTAAAACTATTAATTTTGAAATTAAAAACAAATATACCTCCTCACGATATCATTCCGGATTAATGTCCCCACTTGCGACTTTTTTAACAAATTTGCGTAATATAATATTGTACATCTGCGGCATCTATCTTTTGATGAATGGTGAAATTCAGTTAGGTACCCTATTGACCCTTATCATTTATGGAAAATTATTGTCAACACCTATTAAAAAATTGAGTGCATCATTAACTTCCGTTCAAACTTCATATTCAAGTATTAAACGTGTTTTTGAAGTTATTGAAAACTATGATGAATGAGAATATTCAAAACAAAAAAAGAAAATTAAAAGAGATTATATAATCTCTTCTATCTTTTAACTGTTAATTTTACTTTAACTGTTGTTTTGTTGAAGTATTTGTTTCCAGCAAATGTAATTGTTGCTTGGTGTTTACCTTTTTTGGTTAATTTTTTAAGGTTAAATTTAGCTTTACCATTTTTGGTGGTTGCTGTATATTTTTTACCTTTGACCTTTAAGGTAACTTTAACTTTGTTGATTGCCTTTCCGGATTTTGATTTAAGGGTTACTGTGTATTTTTTGGATTTTTTGACTTTGAATGTTTTCTTTTTGGCAGTAATTTTACTTGCTTCCTTGGTGATTTTGATGGTTGCAGTTGCGCTTGATGCCTTGTATTCATCATCGCCTGCAAAGTTGACTGTAGCTTTTAAAGATCCGGTTTTTGTTGCTTTCAATGTAAATGTTGCAACACCCTTATCGTTAGTGGTTGCTTTGTAGGTAGCACCATTGAAATTGATTGTAATTTCTTTTCCAACTACTGGTGTTGTTCCTGCTTTGAGGGTTACCTGATAAGCTGAACCTTTTTCGATAGTCTGCAAGTAGAATGTTTTGGCAGGGGCTGTGAATGCAGGGGTGGTTCTATCGTCATTGACTGTAATCAATGTTTCAATATCTCCTGCCTTGTTGTAGTAATCACTTACTGTATGTACCTTTGCGGTGTAGTTTCCTGCGGTTAATGCCAAACTAATTGAAGCAGTTCCATTTTCGTCAGTTGTGAAATCTTCCACATTTCCATCAATGGTCACGGTTCCTGCCTTATTGGCTATTGCTTTTCCTGTAATGTCCTTTAAGGAAATTTCTAAAGTGCCCCTTTTGTATCCTGTTGCCACATCAATGGCTGTTAGGTTAACATTTTTGGAATCGCTGTAGGTTCCAACGACCTTTGCTCCGATTTTGTCATAGTATTTATTTTCGGATTTGACAAGGTAATGTTCGAAGGTAGGTGGGAAAGGAAGTTTGTCCGGCTTGAAGGTATTCTTGCCGATAGTGACATTATAATATCCTCCACCAAGTATGATTGCAATTCTGCTTTTAATAAATGTGTTGTCGAAAATATATTCATTTCCAGATCCATAACAGGTAATTGAGCTGATTTTTGAGTTGGATATTGTATTTCCGTAAACTTTATGTCCGCTTGAATGCAGGAGGTATATTCCTTCTTTAGAACCGGAAACGCTGTTGTTATAAACGGTAACTCCGCTTCCCTGATTGAATCTTACGTCTATACCATGGTTGTATGCATTGGCAACGGTATTATTTGCAATTATTGAATTTTTACATCCGAAGCATAGTATTCCTGTTGTGTATTGATTGCTTACTTTGTTGTTTGTGATTATTGCATTTGGACGTCCTTGTTGTCTTTCACCTATAAACATACCCCATGAAGCACCATTAATATTACATTGGGTAATGGTAAGGTTTGGACTGAGTATTGAATAGATACCTGCTGTACAGTATTCTCTTAGATTTTGGTTTGTTCCGATTGTTGTGGTGTCATATCCAGGATATCTGCATTCAATATTTAAGTTGCTCACGACAATATTTGAAGCATTCATGCAGTATAATACGGCGGAATAACTTACTCCAAATCCTCCTTCATTGGTTTTATTTTTTATTCTTTCAGGAACCAAATCAAGGCTTGAGGATTCATAACTGATTAATGTTGCATTGTTTCCAATTACTTTAATGTTCTTTTCAATGTAAATGCTGATATTTTCAAATATTGCGTTTTTTTCGAAAATTAATGTATCTCCATCTTTCATGTTATTGATTTTGTTCTGGATTTCTTCATTGGTCATTCCTGAGGTTATTAATACTTCATCTCCTGTTGGCTTTAAGATGGTGTCATAGTCAATAATGATAGGTCCTGGAATAGGAATTTCACTATATTCCACATATGTGACGTTTGAAAGGCTGCTGTCAGTGTGGGTACCCATCATTGAGTCCATACTTGCATAATCGGCTTTTGCTTCAGCAACATAGTATTGGAAAGACGGTGGGAATGGCAATTCATCAATTTTCCATTCATTTGTTCCAATGGTAATGTTATTGTATCCTGTATATGCTCCTCCTTGAGGTGCTCCTCCACCTAAAAGAATGCCTATTCTTGAGTTGTATAATTTATTGTCTTTAATTGTAATATGGCTTGCACCACAACATGTAATTGAACTTACAGTACAATTGATAATTGTATTTCCAGTTACAACATGTTTAGGTGAGTGCAATAAATAAATTCCCTCTTTTGAACCGATAACAGTATTGTTTAATACTTTCACATTAGGTCCGACACCATGTCTTACATCAATACCGTGATTTTTGGCATTGATTATTGTATTGTTTCTGATCATGGTTCTTTTTGATTGGAAGTTCAAGATTCCTGTAATAAATTGATTTCTGATTGTATTATTTTCTATTGTTCCGTCATCACAATTTTGGAACCAGATACCCCAGGAACAGCCGTCAATTGTAATGTTGGATATTGTAGTATGGTTTGAAAAATAGTTATATATTACACAATTTGTGTATTTTGGATCATCGGTTCCAGTTGGGGTTGCAGTCCCACTGTTTGCACCTGCAACAAAATTAATATCATTTAAAACAAGATTATTTGTTTTAAGGATATATAAAGTTGCTTTATTGGTAATAGCATATCCTCCCTCGGTTGTTTTGTTCATTATGATGTCTGGAATATTATCATTGCTTGGGTTGTCATAACCATATAATGTGGCACCATTACCGTTGATTGTCACGCTTTTATTAATGTA
>CADBHR010000093.1:12984-13754 GCA_902794475.1 uncultured Methanobrevibacter sp.
CCAGCTGCAATGTTATTATCTTCGGATAATTCCAATATGTCGCTAGCATTATTGTCAATATTGGAGGTATCTTCTGCAGATATTGCATTTGTAGCTAAGAATACAATTAATACTAACAAAAAAGCTAATATTAAACTCTTTTTATCCATAATATTTCCTCTAAAATCTCTTTAAATAATTACTTGATCATAAAAAATTATATCGATAAGCAATTAATTTAATATTGATTTTCATATTATTTAAATTAAAATGTCTTAAATTATTTATATAACACTGTTAAGAATATTTTATTTATTGTAATTTAACTCATATCGTTTTAAATTTTTAATATAATGCTGTTATATAGGTTAGATTTATATATATTTGATATCATAATATTATCATTAATCAATATCATTCATATAGATAAATTTTTACATTTTAGATTAATTTTTCTATTAAAATTATTTGATTATAAAAATAGTAATTAGGAAGTTTTTAATATGGATAAAAAAGTATTTAATCTTTTTTTTACATTATTGTTGTTCTTATTCTTAGTTTCATCAGTCAGTGCAGCTGATATTCAGGATGACAATATGACTATCCTTTCTAGTGGAGGTAATCATTTCATCACTTCCGATTTGTCAAATGATGATATACAATCACAATTTGATAATGCAAATGATGGAGACACTTTTGAATTTACAGACCCTGAGTATCAGGACATATCTTTGGTTGTAGATAAGAAATTGAATATCATTTCTAAAAAGGATAGTGTAGTTTATGTATCT
>CADBHR010000094.1 GCA_902794475.1 uncultured Methanobrevibacter sp.
ATTTCCAGCAAGGATTTTGCCATCCAAAATAATATGATATTGACTATAATGAAATCTAATCCGTATAATACTTCGGCAAGTAAAGAAAAAGGATTATTTACAACAAATGTGGTTAAATAAGGAAGTAATGAAATAATCAATAGCAAAAGGATATTTTGCCAAATGATTTTTGCGTTGATCCTTTCAACATGATTGTAAATTATATGATGATACTGCCATAGGTTGGTGCAAACTAAAAAACTTATCAAATATGCAAAATATGTGGTTTTAAGTGCTAAAATTGATTGAATTGATGCAGTGGCAGGTTGCGGCAATTCCAAAACCAAAACTGTTACAATAATTGCGATAATTGCATCATAAAATGCTTCCAGTCTGTTGTTGACATGTAATTTTCATTCATAGTTATCATTTTCTGCATATAATTCAAAATTTAAAATCAATTAAATTCTTTCTTGAAATTCCTATTTATCTTTTTTGAATTTTTGAGGGGCATGTTCGATGCGATTTTAATGGGTTTGAGAATTGAATAATCAAGTATCCGAAACCCTTTTATTTTTTAATAGATATAATATCTTTTAGATGGTTTTATGAATGATTCAGTGAACATGTATAATGATTTTTCAAATGTAATTTCAAATGAAGAAAGCATCTCAACAGAATCTGTTTTAGATATCCTGAAGGAATATGCGGGAACCATTTCAGTATTTGATTTGATGAAGGTCAATGCGGAAATGATTGAGGAAAGCAAATATGTGCAGGATAACTATAAACAAAAAAGTCATGGTGTCTATGTCAAATACTTTTTAGGCCGTATCAAGGATGTTCACAGCGACAATAACAGGTATGAACATGACATTGACAAAGAGGAGTTTATTGATGCAGTATCAACTTTAAAGTCATATCATATTAACGAATCAGTCACTTCAAAGACCAAATTCCCATTAATCTATGGAATAATTTCAATTTACACCACTTTTATTCTGGAGGAACCCATCCATCCGGTGGGCACACCGTTTCCAGGTTCTCTATATGTTGAAGAAAAGGACGGCAAATTCTACTGTCCTGTAAAGGATGCCAATCTTGAATCTCCGAATGCGGTTTGCAAGATGTGCCTTGCTGAGCAACTGGAATTTTAACATTTCGAACCAACATTTATATTTTGCTAATTTTTGTAAAAATTAATACTTTTATGTTGGACAAGAAATGGATGGTGCTTGCGATATTTTTCATATCTTTGGTTGCAATATCTGGCGTTAGTGCAGCTGAAGATGCCGGAGATGTTGCCGCCATAGAAAGTGATACACAAACAGACGTAATAACAACTGATACAGCGACAGACGAATTACAGGGTGATGCCTTGAAGGCATCTGCGGATGATGAAAGCGATGACGCGTTGACAGCGTCAAATGATGAGGAAATCTTAACTGGTGGGTCAAACTGTTATGTAAATTCAAGTTATACGGGTTCACAGGAAACTGGAATACCGGATCAACCGTATAAAAGTTTAGATAAAGCTTTAAATGCTGAAGGCAGGAAAGATGGAGATATAATTTTTATTGCTGCGGGAAATGGATATTCCGGTAGTTATGATATCAAAAATAATTTAACATTTACCAATTGGGGACCGGGCGAAGTTGTATTCGATGCAAATGGTGAAGGTAGAATTTTCAATGTTCTTGCTCGTGAAATTAACATCACGGGGATAACGTTCAAAAATGCAATGAATGAAATGGGTGGAGCAATTATTTTCGAAAATGGTCTGGTAAACAGCCATATTGACGGTAGTTTCATAAACAACCATGCTGGCACTGGTGGTGCGATATGTATCTTGGGAACTATCGAAAACTCACTGATTTCCGCTTATTTCGAAAATAACACCGCTTTAACGGGTGGTGCAATTTATGCAGAAAATATCACCCACACTGAAATAAATGGTGATTTCTTCAACAATGCTGCAATACTTATGGAAAGTCTAGGCAGTGATTTTCCTATAGGTGTTGGGGGAGCCATAGCCACTGTATTTATTGAGGATTCATTAATAGAGGGTGACTTTAGATTTAACCGGGCAGGCAATTTGGGCGGAGCGATATTTGTTCTTGAAAGCATGGACCGGTCCAATATCACTGGTGGTTTCATGCATAACTCTGCCCTGGTTGGAGGTGCAGCGAATATTTTTACCATAAGAAATTCCAAAATAAAGGCCAGTTTTGAAAACAACACGGCTTTGATAGGCGGAGCAATCAATGTAAACATCATTAACAGTACTGAAATAGATTCATATTTCATAAACAACACTGCAGATTTAAATCTCATGGATCTTGTTGATGATGCTACCAAAGAGGAAATTGAATATTATCTTGAGAAGTATGTTGATTCAAAGATTCTTGAATATATTGTGAACTATACTGTGGCACATGGTATAAATCTTGGTTTTGGTGGAGGAATAGCTGTGGATGGAATTGTGCTGAATTCCAATATTACCGGCGAGTTCACAAGAAACGGGGGCGCTGATGCAGGAGGTGCCATATCCGTTCTTGGAGTTGTAGATGGATCTCTCATTTCAGGCAGTTTTATGCTCAACCATGCCGGATTGGGTGGTTCATTGTTCCTTCCTGTTGTAAAGAATTCATACATTGGTGGCGGTTTCCAATCCAACTATGCAGTTCAGGGTGGCGCAATCTTTGCTGTTTTCGCAAACCACACTGACATATGCGGCAATTTTGCTGAGAACGATGCACTGAACAATATAGATTTAATAGGTGCCGACCTTCTTGCATGGGGAGGTGCAATCTGCATCGATGGAGTTCTGGAAAATTCCAATATCAACGGTACTTTTTACAAAAACAGGGCTACCGAGCTGGGCGGTGCAATAGGTGGTGTTGACTTTGCAGTAAATTCCAACATTACCGGCTATTTCATTGAGAACGGCGCTAAGATTGGTGGTGCAATGGATCTTCCATTTTTAAAATATTCCAATATTGACGGTTTCTTCGTCAACAACACTGCTGTGATAGGCGGTGCAATTAGTGCATGCTATGTCAATGAGTCTCAGATAAACGCTCATTTTGTAAATAATACAGTTGTTAATTATCAGATGGGAGATGTTATTGCTCCTGATATGATCGAATATAATGACCATGCTTTGCCTGTCGGTTTGGGTGGTGCAATATGTATTGCTGGAGCAGCTGAAAATTCCATGTTCACAGGTGATTATGTATTGAACTCCGCTTTGGCAGGAGGTGCAATATTTGTATATGGAATGGAGATTCCGAGACTTAAAATGGTCAGGCCTTTCAATAATAATGCTATTTATTCCCATTTCGTATATAATGGTGCTTATGAAGGTGGTGCAATCCTAATTAATGCAACATCAATCGAAAATGAAATCAACTCTAATTTCATAAGCAATAATGCTATGGATGAGGGAATTGTTTCTTTCTATCGTGAAAGCATCAATGATACAATATCCCATTGTTTATTTATGAACAACCAGGCTAAATCAATCATCTTTGTCGAATCCGCAGATGGTACAAATATAACTAGTAATATTCTCTTGAATGCCGTCAGAACTTATGATATCTATCATAGCAGCGGTTCAAAATTAAATGCTAATGATAATTGGTTTGGACATAATGCAACTAATTACAAGGAGTTCCCATTAATCAATGGTACTGCTGAATGCAGCACATGGTTGTTCTTAAATGCCACAGCCTACCCTAATCCTGTTCAATATTTGGGAAGCTCTGACATTGTATTTGACCTGTTCCGTTATAATGTTGCAGGTTCTATCGAGAAATATGATGCCAATATTTTGGAGCCTGTTGCTTTGGGGATAGCTTCAACAAATGGTAATGTTGACAAAAATATATCTACTTTTGGAGATATCATCAAGTTCTCCTCAAACGGCAAGAAAGGAATCATAACTGCATCACTTGCAAATGCTCAATATTCTGTTGAAATCAAGTGTGTACCTAGAATGTCTGCTAATGATTTGGTAATGGATTATCTGGGAGCAAATTACAGAATTCAAGTATTTGATGAGGATGGAAATCCTGCTATGGGCGAAACAGTTAAAATAACTGTAAATGGCGTAACATATGTGGAAAAAACCGACAAAGACGGTTATGCTACATTGCCAATCAGGCTGAAGCCGAAGACTTATGCCATTACTTCAACATTTAATGGAAACACTGTCAAAAAGACACTTAAGGTCAAAAACACCCTAAAGGTCAAAAAGTCATTTACAGTCAAAAAGACTGCTAAAAAATTGGTCATAAAGGCAACCCTCAAATGGAGTAACGGAAAAGCTATTGCTGGCAAAAAGGTTTCATTCAAGTTTAAAGGCAAAATATTCACTGTAAAAACCAACAAGAACGGTTTAGCAAAAATTACCTTCTCTGTAAAAAATCTCAATAACTTCGTGAAACTTACCTTTAAACAGAAAGTTGTCAAGCTCAATTTAGGCAAAACATACAAAATGATGGTCAGCTACAAAAATGAGACCGCTAGCTCAAAATTGTTAGTCAAAAAGTAATTGCTTCGCCAATTACTTTCCCTTTTTATTTTTTTTCAAAGGCATTCTTATTTTTTGAAGATATTTGATGATGATTTCGATATTGATTAATTATGATTGTTGATAATATGGATTTAAAGGAAGCGATATACAGAAGGCAGTCTATCAGAAAGTATAATAATGTCCCATTGGACTCACAGACGTTGGATGGATTAAGGGCTTTCATTGACAATACAAGGGTTTTGAATCCTAACATCAAATGGAGCTATGATATTGTCGGGCCTGAAAACGTCAGAATGCTTCAGAGATTCAAGTCTCCCCATTATCTGCTGATGTTTTCACAAAACAGGGAAAATTACCTGCAGAATATTGGTTTCATATTTCAGCAGGTCGACCTTTATCTTCAAAGCAATGGAATCGGCTCCTGCTGGATAGGTGCCGGAAGCCCTAAGGGTTATGAAAATCCAAATCCCGAAGAGGATTTTGTCATCATGATGATATTCGGAAATCCTAAAGGTGAGCTGTATCGTGAAATCACTCAGTTTGAAAGGAAAATCATATGTGAAATTTCAGACAGGCGCGATGACAGGCTGATGCCTGCAAGATATGCTCCATCTGCTGCAAACACCCAGTCATGGTATTTCACCCATAATGAAGACGGCAGCTATAATGTATATAGGAATAAGCGCAGAATCCGCTTGAATAAAAAGATGGAAAAGTGGAATCAGGTTGACATTGGAATTGCGTTGGCACACATGTACGTTGCAAATCAGGACACTTTCAACTTCAGTCTGGATAAACCTCATCATGAGCTGAAAAATAAGGTTTTTGAAGGAAGTTTCACAATATAATATCATACGTTAGATATCATTGGAAATAGTTAGCATATACTGTCGGCGAATGCATGCTGCTATTTTGGGATTTGATTCATAGTATGATGATGGTTCATGGGATGATGTCGATAAAACAACCTCGAATGTGTCTTATGAGGTATAGTGCGGTGTTTAGGTGATAATATGGAAGATATTAATGAATGGAAAGGAATTACAGGACAATTGGTAACTTTTAAAAAAGAAGTGAAAAATGCAGAAAAGATCACTTTTGTTGGCTCTCCGGGAGTTTGCACTCCCTTTGCTGAACTGTTGGCCTACTCAGTAAGGGACAAGGAGACTCACTTCATCCCCCTATTAAATGCTAGGGATTGTCATCAATTTGAAGAAAAACCATATGCTATGGTTTTAAATGAGGAAATATCCAATCCTAAAGACTCTGATGTGGTGGTATTGTTGGGTGGCATTTCAATGCCAAAATATGACGTCGATACTGAAGATGCAAAAGCTTTAGTTTCTGATATTTTAAAGGAAGATGGCCTTTTGATAGGAGTTTGCTTCATGGATATGTTTTCAAAGGCAGGTTGGCTTGATAAAATAGATTTCGATTGTGTTATTGATGGAACATTGACCGGTGTTGTTAAAAAATAATTAACTAAAATTACTTTTGCTTTTTTTATTTTTTATTTAAACTTTTTTTCATGGTTTTCACAATTGTGCTTTTGTGCATTTTCGCACTTTGAAAATTTCTTTATATTTTTTTAATCAAATAATATTATAGGCATGCCATATCGAACTTAAAAATTAATTTTTATCTTTAATTTTTAAGTTAATTGAATTAAAACCAGCTATTGTTTATATGTGAGGTTATGATTTGAGTCACAGCATTTTGTTTAATGAATTTCCTAAGGAATATACAAGCACTATTGGAGTTCCAGGAATATTTGCTAAAAAATGTAATCGAAGAGTTCATTTAAAAGATGGAACTAGTGGCGAAATGGATTCAGCATATATTGCCGATTCTGACAATAGAATACTATTTGAAAGGGTGGCAGTAGGATTAGAACATCAATCTATTCCTGTTGGGGAGAAAAAGTTAAGCAAATTTGGAGATTATGATATTCAGTTGGTTGTTGATGAACATCTGCCCACATTATTGGTTGTTGCATCACATCTCAACAAAAATAAATCTAAAAATAAACTTATCAGATCTCCGTCTGATATTACTCAATTGTACTTCTTGGATCTTAGTGAGGAGAATATATCCCAAAGATTAAGTACTTTGAGTAAAATAATATATAATAATCAATATTTGAGTCAAGAAATGGCATTAAATTTGGGTATAATTGCACTTTATGCACCTCGTGAGCGTGCATGTGAAATAATGGATACTGTTGTAAGACTATATCTTAAAATTGTTGAAAAGTTAGATTTGCACATGGAATACACTTTGTATTCAGTTATCACTGTGTTGCTTGATGCATTTTTTGATGATGAAGACGAATATAGGAGGTTAACAAAAATGATGGATGATAATACTTCTCAAGAAAGTCAAATGAGATTTGCATCTCATGAGAGTACTATTGAAAGTTTAACTTATGCTGAAGAAGATTTAGCTCATGCTAGGGATGATTTAGCTCATGTTAAGGATGATTTGGATAAGGCCAATGGTAAAATTGCTGACCTTGAAGCAGAGGTAAAAAGGTTAACTGATGAATTGAATGGAAAATAATCTATTTTTTTCATTCTATTTTTTTCAAATTAACATATCACGATATCATGATATGACAACATTTAAATACATAAACATATCATAATATGTAAATATATAATATATGTGATGGAAATGAAAAAAAATAATCTTGAAAACGAAAACGATGATATGTGTGAAGTCTTCAACTCTCATGATGATGTTGTTGGCCGTGTAAGAGAACGCATACCTGACGAAGCTGAATTCGCTGAGCTATCAGAATTCTTCAAAATATTTGGAAATCCGACAAGATTAAAAATTATTTCCCTGCTTAGTATTGAAGATTTGTGTGTTTGTGATATTTGTGAAGCACTTGATTTGAACCAAACAACAGTTTCAAATCAATTGAGAATATTGCGTGCAAATAATATTGTCAAATACCAAAAAGAAGGTAAAATGGCAAGATATTCGCTCACAGACCTTCACATAGAAATGATTTACAAAGTGGGATTGGAACATATATTAGAATAATTTTTAATTGGTGATAAAATGGTAGAAAATAGATGTTATGATGCCGATTGTGACGATGAAAACTGTCACAATCCGGAACATTTTAACTACATCTGTTTGGATCCGAAATGTGATGAGATTCACTGTGAAAATCCCGATCATTATGATAAGAAGTTGCTAAGAGATTATCAAGAAAAAACTGATTTAAGTGTATACGATCATCGTGAAGAAATTGATTATGATGAGGATGTTGACATAAGCCTTTGTGGCTGTCCAGATTGTGCAGATGATGATGGCCATGAGCACAGTCATGACCATGAGCATCACCATGGACATAATCATGAGCATGAGCACAGTCATGACCATGAGCATGGTCACGAGCATCACCATGGACATAATCATGAGCATGGTCACGAGCATCACCATGGACATAATCAGGGGCATGAGCATCATCATGAGCATGATGAGAATGAGGTTTGTACTGATGATGATTGTGGTTGTCATGACCATGGGCACGGTCACGAGCATCATCACGACCATAATCATGATGAGAATGAGGTTTGTACTGATGATGATTGTGGTTGTCATGACCATGACCATGATGAAGATGTTGAATTTAGCTTATGTGGCTGTCCGGATTGTGCAGATGATGATGATCACGACCATGAACATTCCCATGGTGATGAGGAGCTGTTGGCCGAAGGAAAGCCATTAATTGCAAACAGACCTATACAAATCATTGTTTCAAGCGGTATTCTGTTTGTTTTAGGGCATGTTTTTGAATGGTTATCATTCAGCCCTACTGTTGTAACAGTTACTTATATGATTGGTGCAGCCATTGCAGGTTATGAGATAGCTATTTTGGCATATAAATCATTAGTCAATAGGCACACTGTCGGTCCTGCAATGCTGATGTGTATTGCTTGTGTTGCATCATTTATCATAGGTCATCCTGAAGAAGGTGCCGCAGTAACCTTCCTTTATTATATTGCAGAATTCTTAGAAGACTATGCCGAACACAGGGCAAAACGTTCAATCAAGTCATTGGTTGAAATAGCTCCGGATAATGCAAGGGTTAAAGTTGGCGATAAGGAAGAGATAAAACATGTTGATGAAGTTGAAGTTGGTGACATTGTCATTGTAAAACCTGGCGATAAGGTTCCTTTGGATGGAAAAGTTGTTTCAGGTTCATCCTCTATCAACCAGGCTTCCATTACTGGTGAAAGCGTGCCTGTTTTAAAGGAAATTGGTGATGAGGTATTTTCAGGTACTGTTAATGAAGAGGGATATCTGGAAATCGAAGTGACCAAAGCTGCTAAGGATTCAGTCATCTCAAAAATCGTAACATTGGTCAAAAGATCACAGCTCAACAGGTCTGAAACTGAAACTATGGTTGAAAAGGTGGCGAAATATTATACTCCAATCATGATGGTTGCTGCGATTTGCATTGCAGTTATTCCGCCATTCCTATTGGGTCAGCCACTGGTTGATTGGGTTTACAAGGCTCTTTCACTTCTGGTAATTTCATGTCCTTGTGCATTTTTAATTTCAACACCTGTTGGAATGGTTTCTGCTATCACTTCGGCCACCAGAAATGGGGTTATCATTAAAGGCAGCACATATGTTGAAGAGATGCGTAATATCAAGGCTGTAATCTTTGATAAAACAGGTACTTTAACAGAAGGAAAATTGGCATTGAGTGATGTTAAAGTATTGGATGAAACTTATTCCGAAGAAGAAATTGTCAGAATTGCTGCAGCAATGGAATTCCAGTCTTCTCACCCGATTGCTCAGGCTATTGTAAACTATGCTGATGAAAACAATATCATTTTTGACAGTGTGGATGAGTTTAAAAACGTTCCGGGCAAGGGAATTGTTGCCAACATCAATGGCGAACAATTTTATGCTGCTAATGAGTCCTTAATTGAAGGAAGCTCATTTGAGATATCAAGGGATGAGATCAATAGTTTTTCATCTGAAGGAAAAACAATAGTCTTTGTAGGCAATGCTAAAAATGTAATGGGTATGATTACAGTATCTGATAAAATCAGGTCAAATGCTTCTGAAGTTATTGCCGATTTAAAGTCAAAAGGTGTAGAAACTGTAATGCTCACTGGTGATAATAAAATGGCGGCTACTAAAGTTGCTGAAGAGATTGGAATTCAACATGTTTTCTCCAATCTGCTTCCTGAAGACAAGTTGAACATCTTGGATGCCATCAGAAACAAGTTTGGTGATGTTGCTATGGTTGGTGATGGCATAAACGATGCACCTGCCCTTGCACGTGCAAATATAGGTATTGCAATGGGTGCGGCAGGTTCTGATGTGGCCATTGAAACCGCTGATGTTGCTTTGATGCAGGATGATATTTCAAAACTTCCGTATTTGTTGGCTTTAAGCCATAAGACAATGGGCATTATCAAACAGAACATCACTCTGGCTATAGCGGTCAAATTATTATGTGTAATCTTGGCTGTTTTAGGTATCATCACACTGATGATGTCTGTTGGATTTGGGGATTTAGGTTTAACATTGTTTGTTATCCTGAATTCATTTAGAATTGGAATGGTGAAAGATCCACTATTCTAATCACTATTTTTTTTAGTCTTTTTTTAAGCAATATTTCAAAATGTAATACGTTTCAGCGTTAATTCTCAAATAAGTAATACTATTTTTAAGTTCGCCTTGATTTTATAGAAATTTTTAAATAGTTCTTTTTCTGAAAATATTAATTGTAATATCTTTTATTTAATAAGTATTACTAATTAATTAATAATTTATAAAAAAGTAATACTATATTGATATTACTTTGGATTTAATTTTTAATGAGGAAAATAAAATGGAAACAAAATATATTATCGGTGCAATTGTTGCCATTATCGCAATAGTCGGTATTGGTGCAGTTGTTTTGGGAGGCGGAAACACACATCATGCTCCTAATGAATTGGTTGCTTGTGTTGCGGCTCACGGAGAAGAACCTGAATTTGGTTTCGACCCAATGCACGGTTGGGGATACCATGATTCAGGAACAGAACCTCTTATACAAAGTACAATTCTCAAAAGGGATAAGGACAATAATTTCGTAAATGATTTGGCGACAGATTACAAAATATCAGATGACTTTAAAAAATATACTGTCACCATTCGTGATGATGTTAAATTCACTGACGGTTCAAAATTAACCGCAAAAGATGTGGCATTTTCATACAACACTGCAAAAGAACTGGGTGAAGGAGCAGATTTAAGTTCCATGAATGAAGCTAAGGCTGATGGAAATAAAGTAGTATTCACTCTCAATAAATCTGATTCAACTTTCATCAACAAATTGACTGATGTCGGTATCGTGCCGGAAGCAGGTTACAACAATGAGACATATGGTCAAAATCCAATCGGATCAGGACCTTATAAACTGGCTCAATGGGATAAAGGACAACAATTTATCTTAGAGAAAAACCCTGACTACTATGGAAAAGAACCATACTTCGAAAAAATAACCAACCTATTCTTAGATCCTGATGCAGCATTTGCAGCAGTTAAAAACGGTGATGTTGACATTGCTGAAGTGCAATTGGCATATGCAAATGAATCTGTAAAAGGATATCATATGGAATACTTCGATTCTATTGATGTACGTGGAATTTCATTACCTACTGAAATGGATACCGGAAAAGTAAGTGAAGACAATGTCACTATCGGTAACAATGTAACCGGTGATCCTGCTGTCAGGGAAGCATTGAACGTTGGTATTAACAGACAATCATTGTTGGACGGTGCATTCAATGGATACGGTAATGCGTCATACAATGGTGTGGCAAGTCAATTGCCTTGGGCATTCAATTCCACTTTCAAAGACGGTAACGTTAAACAAGCAAAAGAAATCCTCTCAAATGCAGGATGGAAAGATACAAACGGTGATGGAATCGTAGAGAAAAATGGAACTCCTGCAGCATTTTCAGTATATTACAACTCAAAAGCAACTGAAAGACAAGCTATTGCAGTAGCAGTTTCAGAACAAGCTAAAGAAATAGGAATTGACATTACTCCTGTAGGAGGAAGCTGGGACGACATTGACCCTAACATATACTCTCAAGGAGTGGTATGGGGATTCGGTTCAGCAGATCCGTTTGAAATTGAGCATCAATATGATTCAAGAGTTGCATATGTTGGATATGATAACCCAGAAGGTCTTAATGAGAGTGCAGTCGATTCATTAATCGATTCAGCTATGGCTCAAGACTTAAATGCCTCATACAGCACTTGGTCCCAAGCAGCTCAACAGGCTACTTCCAAATATCCATACTTATGGATTGGATCTGTAGATTACACTTACTTCGTAAGTGATGACTTGGACATTTCCAACAGCACTCACCTCATTTATCCACACGGTGGAGACATCTGGGGTAACATCTACGATTGGAAACGTGTCAACGAAACTCAAGCATAAATAATTATTAAGATGGTTTATTTTTATAAATCATTTTTTTAATTCTTTTTTTTTGAAAACAAATTTATATGAGATGGTTAAAATTAACAATAAAAAATTAGCTAAATTTTTAGGATATAAAGCTATTAGATTACTAATTTTATTAATTGTTATTGCAGCAATCAGTTTTATTATGGTTCAATTATCTCCAATCGACCCTGTTAAAGCTTATCTTGGGCAAAGAATCGTCAGTCAGGAACAATTGGCAATCATGGGTGAATATTGGGGAACAAATCTGTCTTTAGGCGAACGGGTATTTGGTTGGCTTTCAACTTTAGCTTCTGGAAGCATGGGCTTTTCATTAATTTATAGAGTGCCTGTAACTGA
>CADBHR010000095.1 GCA_902794475.1 uncultured Methanobrevibacter sp.
GACTGATGTTCCCCAAACTTTCGCATGTCTGAAGTTCTTGACGAATTCCCTGTGGAGCTTTCCGCAGGCGTCGATTACGGTTGAGCCTTTCTTGATGACAAGAGGATCCTCCATGTCGGCCTTTCTTCCCTGAGGCTTGAGGTAAACCCTAACCAAATCGAGATTGTCGAATATCAAATCCTTGAGCTCGTCTATGTTGGTGTTCTTGTCGGCTGAAATCGGAATGAACTCGGGAATGTATTTCTTGAGCTCCTCGATGTATGCCTCATCCACAAGGTCCACCTTGTTTAGCAAAATGAGCATAGGAACGTATGACTTGTTGCGGTCGAGAACATCGATGAACTGGTCCATTGTGACATCATCCCTGAAAAGAACGTCTGCGTTGATGTATCCGTACTCGTTTAAAATTGATCTGATGGTCTTTTCGTCCAGATGTGTGAGCTTGCATGTGCTTGAAACCTTCACACCGCCCAGCTTTTTCCTTTTGACGGTGACGTCCGGCGGATGCTCGTTCGGCCTGATTCCGATTGCCCTAAGCTCCCTTATGATTACGTCAAGGTGCTGGGGGTTGAAAGTGTCGAGAACCACAAGTATCAAATCGGCAGTCCTTGCAACCGAAAGGATTTCCTTACCACGGCCCTTTCCACTGCTTGCCCCTGTGATGATTCCCGGAATGTCAAAGACCTGAATCTTTGCGTTCTTGTGCTCCATGACGCCCGGAACGATGTCAAGGGTTGTGAACTGATAGGCTCCGACCTTACTTTCTGCATTAGTGATGTTGTTCAGCAAAGTGGATTTGCCCACAGATGGGAAACCTACAAGCACTACTGTTGCGTCTCCTGACTTTTTAACGTGAAAACCCTGTCCCTTTGACCCTCCACTGGCCTTGTTGTAGGGTGTCTTCTGGATTTCCTCTTCAATAGATTTTATCTTGTCTTCAATTCCCATCTGGTTTCTCCTAAAATTAGTAATTAATATTTTAGATTTTTATATTATTTATATTTTAAAGACACTTAAATTCCGGAAGCCCCACAATTATTCGGATTAAAGTAAAAATTGATTTATGAGTGTTAATTTACAATACAAGAGCAATAATTACTTTTATCGATGCATAGATTTTTATATAAGCAGTTTTAAAGATTATCTTGTCGGACGTCCTTTAATTTGACTTAGCTAAAAAATTGTTATCAAATAAAAAAAAAAGAAAAATAAGGAAAGATTTCCCTATTTTTTGATTTTTACGGTTCTTTTTACGGTGTCCTTGAGGTAGGTTGCCGTATATGTTATCTTTTTGCCCGCCTTAAGTTTCTTTAACACCGATTTTTTGACGGTTATCTTTGCGATACCCTTCTTGTTTGTTTTGGCAGTGTATTTCTTGCCCTTGAACTTGAAGACTATCTTTTTGCCCTTCAAGGCCTTCTTGCCCTGTTTCAGGGTTGCCTTTATGGTGAGCTTCTTGGCTGACCTTTTGACCTTGACCTTTGAAAGCTTGAGGACCTGTTTCACATTGACATTATGCTTGATTTCAACACCGGCATATGATGCCACAAGAATATATTTGCCCGGCTTGACTGTGTTTGGAATCTTTAGGATTGCATATCCCTGGGCATTGGTTTTAACCCTGTAGGTCTTCTTGTTGAGCTTGATTGTGACAATCTCGTTTGCGCCTACAGGATTTCCGCCGTTGTTCATCACGCGGATTTTGAATGAGGATCCGTCATAGTAGTACATGTTGACATTCTTTGATTCGGCAAATCTTGAAACCACATTGACTGTGACTGTCCATTCTTCGGCAGTTGCCGGGTTTTTAAGGACAAACTTGTGCTCTCCGATGCTCAAATCTTCAAGTACAGGATTCAGTTCGCCGTTTTTCCCGGTGGTCATTGTGTATGTCTTGCCGTCCAAAATCACTGCAACAGCAGTATCGTTGAGCGGAGTTCCGTCACCCCTTAAAAACTTTGCCTCAACTGTCAGGTCGGTGTTGAATGATATCTTGACATCATCCGGCGCGATTATGGTATTGTTTACCATAAATGAACTGCGGATTTCAGTTCCGTTGTAGATGGTGCGCATCACATAGTTTCCTGGTGCGATTCCTGTGAATGTCACCTTGCCGTCTTCCACAACGCCTGAAGCTATAACCTTTCCGCCCTTTTCAATGATTACCTGAGCCCCTGTGAGATTGGATGAGACTGTTATTGAAGGGGAGTAGTAGACATTGACGTTCTGTGTTGTGAAGTTTGCAGGAAGGGCATATGCCTTGATTGCGGCAACCCTTCCGTATTTGGTCAGGTCCACTGCACCCTCAGGGATGTACTGCACTGATGTTTCCGCTTCGAAGTGCTGTCTTGTGGTCATAATAAGAGGCAGAGATTGCCTGCGCATTTCAATGGAGAACTTGTCTCCGGCATTGACTGCGACATATGTGTTCAGCTTTATTGTCTCATATCCCATGAAGGATGATTTTCCTTTTTGGGTATGGACCTCACAGTCATTGATGGAGATTATGATTTCATAATCCTCATTCGGCTCATCGAAGTATGTTCCGACAGCCGCAATCCAGTCATCAGAGATTGCAGTGTAGACGTTTGCATAATCCAGAGTGGAGTTGTCAGGATTCCTGAAAAATTCGTCGATTGCCCCGACATCCAGCTGATAAAGATTGCTGTAGGCAAGGGTGTTGTTTATGACATAAGCCACCGCAGGAACCTTCCTAAGCGGCAGGTCGTAATATGAAAGGTAGAAATATCCTTTATCTCCCCAGTCTGTACCCCAGCTGTTTTTGCATATCCATGCACCGTCTCCCGGAGGTGTTATCTTGAAATTATCCCTGGAGAATGTGTCGTTCCATCCCACCAGTGTGACGAAGTGGTTTCCATATGTTGAGTTATCACAGTAGGACGCATTGGTACGCTTATTGAAGAATTCACTCATCGGGTTTGCCCCTTCCACATAGACGGTCAGGGCCCCGTATTTGAGAAGGGCATCCTTAATGGCGTTTCTGTCATTAGAATCCACCATCTTAATATCCACAACATGGTATGAATCCTTTGAAAACATTACATATGAGATTTTTCCCAGCTCGTCATATTCATCATATTCCGCAGGAAGGGCACCCAGCCAGCTTGCGAAATAGGCCATTCCCATTAAGGTGGTTCCGGCTTCGGTCAAAGTGGATTTTCCATATTTTGAATATCTTAATTCCGCACTGTGCATGTTGTTTTCTGAAATGTCCAATGTGATGTTTGTTGCAATCAGGAAGGCTGATTCAAATGCCCCTGCAGCACCGAATGCCCAGCAGGACCCCAGTGAACCCTGGTCCCTGACCGGAGTCACAAGCCCATGGTCATTGAGGTTGAAATAGGCATCTGTGATTTTTCCGGGCACGGTCTTTCTGTTGAGAACAATCTGCTTTCCTGTAAAATTAACATATGAGCCGTAGTAGGTATCGTTGAGTGTCACGTTTCCATTGATTATGACATCCTCATCGATAATGGAGCCTTTAACATCAAAATAGGTGTGTATAGTATCGTTCGAATCTCCTGTGAAGTTTGTGGCCGTTATTTCATATCCTGCGTCGTATGCATATAGTGCAGCACCTTCACTGGCAGTGTTGTTAATGAATTTTGAATTTTCGATTTCAAGTTTTCCATAATCGAAAAATATTGCCCCTCCACTTCCGAAATATTGTGATGCGGCGTTTGAATCGAATATGTTTCCTGATGCTTCAAGGGTTGCATTGGAGGTATAGACCGCTCCGCCGTCAATCCATGCGGTGTTTGCGGTGAAATTGGAAAAGCTCACGTTCAGCAAGCCTCCCAGCTGAAGTATTGCCCCTCCGAACTCGGAAGAGCAGTTGGCAAAGGAGCACATGTAGATGATGCAATCCGCATCTGAGCTTCCCTTGTCGCTGTTTAAGTCGAAAAATATTGCCCCACCGTTTCTAAGGGAGGTCACATTGATGAATTCGCAGTTATCCACTCTCACTCCTTTCGCTTCCTTGGCCGCAATTGCACCTGCGGTGAAATTGGCCGAAAGATTGATGAATTTTGAGCGGGTTACAATGAGATATCCTGTGTTGTATACGGCAGTGGCATACCTTGAGGTGATGTTGGCTATTGTTGTGGAGTTGATGGCGATTAAGGCATCACTTCCATAGATAAGGCCCCAGCCGACCGGCCTGTCGTTTTTGAATGTTGCGTTTTCTATGACTGCAGTCGATTTCATGGCAAATATTGCAGATCCTTGAGGGGCATATCCGTTTATGAAGCGGTCATTGACGCTTGTATATTTGCTGCCCAAAACGGAATAGATTGAGCCGCCCCCTTGATTGTCAAAATTGTCGATGAATGTGACGTTGACCGTTTTCAGTGTGGTGTTGTAGAGCATTATTGCAGACTCTCCGCTGTTCTTTAAAATCAGATTGCTGATTGTTGCAGTGGCGTTTTCAAATCTGAAAATGGTGGCCTTGCCTGCCCCGTCTATTGTCCTGCCGTTTCCGTTTATTATCAGTTCACTGTCATTGGGAGTCGTTATGTCGATTCCCCTTACATACATTCCTTCCGTTTCCGGAGAGAATTTGTAGTCTTTTTCAAGCACTATGCTGCCTGATTCGGGAATGTCATTGTCAAGGTCTGAGAAATTTCCCTCATCCGGAACAGACAGAGTGCTGTCCGTTTCGTTGACATCTCCTGCGCTTACCATGCTGATTGAAAGGGCCAGCAGAAGCAGGCATGCCAAAATTATTTTATATATTTTCATATCATGCCTCAAAAAATTATTTACAATATATGATATATCTCATCAGATATATAATATCGTGCATAATTTGTTAAGGATAATGAATATTTAATCGGTGAAAAAAATAGTGTGCCACGGACATGCCGTGGACAAAAGCTGATTGATTATTCTCTTCTATAAAGTGCATATGCAAGGCCTGCAAGTGAAACCGCAAGAACTCCTAAAAGCACAGGATTACCTGTGTCATGTTTGACGGTTTCATTATCTTCGGTTTCGTTGTCGGCCTGGTCTTCATCCGGAACTTCCTTGGTTGTTGTGGTTGTTATGACTGTGGTTTTCTTTTTAGAAACCTCAGGCGCATTGTTTTTAGGTTCGCTCTCAGTTGGATTTTTATCGTCAGGCTCATCGTCTGATGGAGTGGCGTTTTTGTCTGTGTCGTTTTCAGGCGTATCATTTAATGTGTTTGTAATCACAAAACCGCTGGTGACATTGCCTGAAACGCTTGCCTCATATCCGTCCGGAACATCCTTTTCGACAACCTCATATGTTGAATCCTGTGAAATTGCCATATTCAATGTGACCTGCCAGTTGTCACCTTCACTTAGTGTACCGGTCTCTGCTTCATTTCCGTCGACAAGGACTGCAAAGCTGACTGAGGAAGGCCTTTTGCCTGCCGCATTTTTGTCATCATCCCATTCCTTTGTGATTGTAAGCCCCCCTGCACCTACAACATCCGTGTCCTGACTGGTCTGGACGGTGTCGGTGTCCTCAACGGCAATCTTGTCATCGGAGGATTTTTCAACGACATGTTCCTGGGATACGCTCTTCCCAGAATCGTCAGTTGCCACAGAATCATGAGTGTCGTTCACTGCTGTTGCAATGGAAAGTGAAACTATCGCCAGAATAAGCAATGCTAAAGTTAATGTTAGTTTTCTGTTCAATATCACACCTCACTTAAAATTAGTCATGTGATATTTATCGTGTTAATGATATTTAAAAGTAGTTAAAAAAAAAGAAATGGAAAGTAGGTAATTTTACTTACCTGCTTTTGTATTGTTAAAGTTTACGTTAAACAGCATCACACCGTTTTCTGAGTGTACAGGCTCGAATATTGTTTGGTTTGATCCGCCTAAGAGGTAGAGCTTGGTGAACATTGAGTTTTCAAGTTCTTTCTGTATGAGAATCGGAGTGTACACATTGTTTTGGCCCATCAGCATAAGGGTGAAGTTTCCGTCATCTGCATCCTTGATGGACTCGTTTTTCATGAGGTATCCGTCCTCGATTACAAGAATCCTTGAAGCCTTGTATGGGTTGTACTCAGTGTCGTTTATCTTGAGCGGTTCGCCGTTTTCAGTGTATACTGATTCCACATGACCTGTGGTGGTATTGTTGCCTGAACCCCTTTCGATTATTGCGTTGACTGTCATACCGCCTTGTTCCTGCAGTGTGAGTGAGCCTTTGCTGTTAGGTTCGACTTTCACCGTATCATAAGGCATCACGTAGTTGTAGTTTTCGGATGTCTGGTTATCGAAGTTCCATGAACCGAAGTATGACCACCATCCCGCCTTGGCAAGCATATCGCTTGATGCAACGAATATTACCGGCCGTGGATCTTTAGGGTGAGTGTATCCTACAATCTCTTTCGCCTGATCGTCCGTCAGATGATATTTTGTCTTGAGCACGTTTTGCGCATCACCTGAAGTTCTCGGAAGGACGTCCAATAGGATATCCACTGATTTTCCAGGAGAGTCTGTGATTTCGATTAGCTTGTTGACCGCACGGTTACCTGTTGTATCCAGCATTCTGAATATTCCTGCAGACAGTTCCAGGTCGTCCGTCATCATCGCTTTACCCAGCCAGAAGGCACGATCCCCTGTCTGGGAACCTCCGTCGAATGTTACCTGCCTGTCGGCTGCAACTTCGAAGAGGTAACCGAAGTCCCACCAGGATGTGATAACTGTATCGTTGTCCTGGGTTTCGTTGATCCATTCCATAGCGTTCCACATGTAGTCCTGAGTACCCGGAACAACACCGTTGGATGTCTGGAATGCTCCGCAGACACTCGGAGTTACCAGTGCAATAACCATCGCTATAATCAGAACGTATTTCTTGATTGGAACATGTTTCTTGTCAGCTGAGTTGTCCTTAAGAAGGTATACGCTTGCTGCACCTATTACAGCGATTACTGCGAAAAGAGCTATTCCATAGATGCTGTTTATTGTAGCTAAAGGAACTGCTGCTAAAAATGCGCAGAATACTACTGCAACAATAATCCAGTTGTCGTTGT